>CAZRIQ010000024.1:0-4769 GCA_964600175.1 uncultured Melioribacter sp.
AATTGTTTTCTTTCAGATTAAGAAAAAGATTCTAATTTCACATACAGGGCAAACTTAATTGAAGAATTTCTTCACAAAAAATTCCGTAATTTCATTTAGTCAACTTATCGTTTGAGTTTGGAGAGACAAATGAATCTTGAAATGTTCAAAGTGCCGTTCGGTAAAAAAGTAAACTTGAAAGATTACCGAACAGATTATACCGAAAATTTTAAAAGCAAGAAGGAGGCTAGAAAGCAGCTTAACAATAACATAAAGCTGATGGCGGAACTTCAAGACAAGCTGTATGCATTCGACAGTTTTTCACTTTTAATAATTTTTCAAGCAATGGATGCCGCTGGCAAAGATGGTGCAATAAAGCACGTTATGAGCGGCTTGAATCCACAGGGAACACAGGTGGTAAGTTTCAAACAACCATCCTCCGGAGAATTAAATCACGGCTACCTTTGGCGTATTTCAAAAGCGCTGCCGGAAAGAGGAAGAATCGGGATTTTCAACAGATCACATTATGAGGATGTGCTTGTTGTGCGTGTTCACAATTTGGTAAGTAAACAAAGACTTCCAAAAAGCATTATAGATAAAGATATATGGAAGGAACGTTACAACCAGATAAAAGATTTTGAAAATTATCTATATGAAAACGGAACCGTTGTTATAAAATTCTTTTTAAATATTTCTAAGGACGAACAAAAGAAAAGATTCTTAAAAAGAATAGAAGATCCCGGCAAAAACTGGAAATTTTCGGAAGCGGATTTGAAAGAAAGAGAATTCTGGAACGATTATATGAAATGTTATGAAGAAGCGATCTCCGCAACAAACGCAAAACATGCACCGTGGTTTATTGTTCCCTCAGACAAAAAATGGTTTGCACGACTTGCAATTTCAGAAGTAATCATAAGATTCTTAAAAGAAATGAAACTGGAATACCCAAGGTTATCAGAAGACCAGCTTAAAAATTTGAATCAATACAAGGAGAGACTGTTAAAGGAATGATTGGTTGAATTCACCGACTCTAATTTTACTATTACCATTTACCCCAGACTCTTAAGAAGATTTATACTTTTTATTTCGCCGGCGACTACCATTGTATCGTCTTTGTTAAATATATATTCCGGGTTGGGAATAGCCATTAATTTAGTTCCTTGCTTATCATTTATTTTAACAGAGAGAACATCGACGCCGTACTTCGCGCGAATACCCAATTCCCTTATCGATTTGCCAACGAAAGATTTTGGCGGCGAAATTTCCACAATCGAATAACCTTCTATAAAGTGAAGTTGTGTTTCTTCATCTTTCATTTGAATGCTACTTGCAAGACTTGAAGTGATTTCCCTTCTTTCAATTTCTTTTTGATATGCATCCTGAATATCTTTCCGCCATAACATTCCTGTAATCATTTTCGAATCCAGGTTTTCCACAACAGGTAATCCTTCCAAATCGTACTTACTCATTTTATCAAGCGCTGTTTGACAGTTGTCGTCGATTGTAAGAATCTCAAAATTATCGTTTGAAAGATCTTCGGCAATTAACAAATTTTTTAACAAATCTTTATCGAACAGAAGATCTTTAATATTATATAACGAAATAATTCCCATTACACTCCCGTCAGGACTAACGATGGGAAATTCAGGTCCCCTTCCCCTAATTACTTTATTCACTACCTGATTAAAATTATCGGATACATCAATCGAATCGAAATCCCTGGTTAAAACATCCTTGGCAAAAATAGATTCCATGATATTTGTCTCTACGCCCTCTTTAAGACCGATATTCCTTAGCAGTAATTTCAACGTGTAAATCGATTCGCGCGTTAACTTAGTTGAAATGATCATGCTTATGATACAAGTTATCATCAATGGAAGAATGATTCTATAATCGTTTGTCAATTCGAATACTATTATAATAGCGGTTATAGGTGCGCGGGTTGTACCGGCAACCAAACCGCCCATTGCTACAAGCGCATACGCTCCCGGATTCCCAGTCATACTTGGAAATACAGAATGAACAAATGAACCGAAAAATTCTCCCAGCATTGCCCCCATAAAAAGCGAGGGCGCAAAAATTCCTCCCGAGCCTCCCGAACCAAGCGTTAACGCCGTTGCAAATACTTTTACAAAAATTAATGCAAATGCAATGTACCAGATTAGATTTCCATGCAACGCAAGATTAATCGTATCGTAACCGACACCCATTACCTGGGGAAAGAGCAGTCCGATTAACCCGATTCCTATTCCGCCGGTAAATGGTTTAAGATATTCCGCAATTTTAAATTTATTGTCGTAATAATCTTCGCAGAGATAGAGAGATTTAATAAACGCATACGATACCAATCCACACCCTACCCCCAAAACAAAATAAAAAACCAGTTCATACGGCGAAGCCAACTGGTACTTAGGGACTTGAAACGCAATGAAGTCACCTTCAAAGCTGTGTGAAATAACGGTCGCCATCACGGAAGAGATAACTATCGGGGAAAATTGTGCGACGGCAAAATCCATCAAAATAATTTCAACTGCAAAGAGAGCGCCGGCAATAGGCGCATTGAAAGCGGCAGCAATGCCTGCGGCGGAACCGCATCCTACCAACGTTTTTAATCTTTTACTCGGCACTCTAAAAAACTGCCCGACTGTCGAACCCAAACTCGAACCGATTTGAATGATTGGTCCCTCTCTTCCAACCGAACCGCCGGTTCCAATAGAAATTGCAGATGCAATAGCTTTTATGAATGCAACACGGGGTCTAATCTTTCCTCCTTTTAAAAGAATAGCCTGCATTACTTCGGGCACGCCATGACCTTTCGCTTCCGGAGCAAAGAAATATATTATTGGGCCTACAATCAAACCACCTATAACGGGGACAAGTAAAACAATATACCACGGTGAGCTTGTTATGTTGTCTAAAATACTGCCCGGACCGGGAAATGAGAGGTACGAAATTCCTTTTATCATTGCGCGGATACCGATTGCTGCAAAACCGGCAAGTATACCGATAATAATTGCAACGAATATCATGAAAGTATGTTCGGTCAGCTTTGCCTTTTCGATGAACGATGCAGTTCGGCGTGAAAATAACTTGTAGATATTATTGAACGATAATTCCTTCAACTAATTACCCTTAGACAAACATCTTTGTAGAAAAGAAAACTCCGTGTTTCTTGTTAAAATATAAGTAAATGTATATGCATTCGGCAAACTTTTTTCAAAAACTTAAAGGTGTGTTAAATTCGGTGTGTTCAACTAAGAAACCGCAATAGATGCAGGCTTGGAGAATGTAACTCTAAAAATTGTTCCTTTCCCTTTTTTACTAACTACTTTTAGTTCTACGCTATTTGCATCGCAATATTTTTTCACAAGGGCGAGACCCAGCCCGTTGCCCTCAAACTTTTTCGTATACCCAACTTCTTCTTTGGTAAAAGGAGTAAAAAGAAGCGGCAGGTATTCGTCCGCAATCCCCACGCCTGTATCGGCAACCTGTACGTATAATTTTCTATTCGGATCGACATCTATAACAACTTCCACCTTCCCCTTCTCGGTATATTTAATTGCGTTCTCAATCAAATGTTTGAAAATTTGTTTTATAGAATACTCGTCGACACTGATCTTTGTCAAATCGGTTTTCTTGACAAGATCGAAAACAATATCTTTTCTATTTGCAACCGGTACAAACTCCGAATGGACCGGTTTCAAAACATCGCCGTAAAGATTCATTTCCTTGAACACGGGACTAAACTGTCCGGTCTGGATTTCCGACATGTCAAGTATCAACTCAACTGTCCTGATTATTCTTTTCCCTTCGTCTTCAATCACGGAGAAATTGTTTTTCATTTCATCGTCAACTTTATCGGAAAGTTCTTCTTTAAGCAGGTTATTAAAGCTGATGATAACATTCATCGGCGTTCTTATTTCGTGCGACATCTGGGAAAGAAATTCTGTTTTCAATTTATCCGACTGTTCGGCTTTCTCTTTTGCTTTTATAAGTTCTTGTTCCGCTTTTTTCTTATCAGTAATGTCTTCAACAGTTCCTTCGTAATACATAATTCTTCCGTTGTCGTCTCTCACGGCTCTTGCACTTTCCCTTATAAAAATAAAAGTGCTGTCGGCTCTCTTCCATGCTGCTTCGAACCCTATAACTTTTCCGTCACTTTCTATCTTCTGCTTAAACCTATCCCGTGTTGTTTTTTCATAATATGCCTGTTCGGCTCTAAGATTAATCATTTCATCGAAGCTGTTGTAACCAAGCATTTTCACAAGTGTTGGATTTGCCATAAGGATCTTACCGTCCATCGTAGTTCTATAAATTCCTATCGTTGCATTTTCATATAGTCCCCTAAACCTGGATTCGCTTTCAATCAATGCTTTTTCGGCAATCTTTCGTTCGGTAATATCCTGTTTAATTGCAACGAAGTGAATTATCTCGCCCTCGGGATTAGTGACCGGTGTTATTATCATTTCTTCATCGTAAAGAGATTCATCCTTACGTTTGTTGATTATTTCACCATGCCATATTTTCCCGGATTTAATTGTATTCCACAAGTATTCGTAGTATGCCTTATCATGCCTGTCTGATTTCAGAAAACTTAAAGACTTCCCGAGTATTTCTTTTGTTAGATACCCCGTCAATTTGGAAAACGCAGTGTTCGCCCAAAGAATTTTTCCTTCCTTATCAGTAATAACGATTGCATTAGCGGCAGCTTCTAAAGCCGTGCTTTGCAGGTATAATTGGTCCTCGACTGTTTTCTGTTCCGTTATATCGGTAACGAATCCTTCCAATGC
>CAZRIQ010000024.1:4779-14025 GCA_964600175.1 uncultured Melioribacter sp.
CCAAAGCAACTAGCTCGTCATCCAAGTCCGAAAAGACACCAACCCCACGCTCCCAAACCCAGCGCACAAACCCCGTGGCGGTTTTTATCCTATAGACAAGCTGAAAAGCTTTCCTGCTTTCAACGGCTTCCATAACCTGCTGCCAGACTTTTGTTCTGTCCTCCGGGAGAATCAAGTCGCCGTAGGATATTACTTTGTTATCGATAAGTTCTTCGGGTTTATAGCCGGTTATTATAAGCGAGCCCTGGCTCACATATTCCATTGTATAGTTTTCATCAAGTTTGCATCTGTAAACCAGCCCGGGAAGATTCTTCATCAAAGTAATGAGTTTGCGTTCGGTTTCCTGAAGTACAAATTCCGTCTGCCTTTTTTCTTGAGTTTTTCTTTCGAGAGAAGTCCTTGCCGCAGTTATATCTTTAATATATGTACTTTTCTGCCTTTGATAACGGACAAAAACAATTATAGTTATGAATGCAAGAAAAAGACTGGAAATAATAAGAGCGATTTGAATATATCTGAAAATCCTGGAGTTATCATTAATCAACTTCTCAACTCGTGCTTCGATATCATCCACTTTCACATTAATAGCAGTAAATACATTGTCCCATTCCGTTTTTACATTCACAGTTTCTTTCGCCTTAGAAGTCATCAACTCGTTAGAAAGCTTACGGTAATTGAGAAGTAAAACCTGAAGTTCCTGCGCTCTTTCCTTCACTTCCAAATCACCGCCCAGGGAAAAGATATAATCGTATTGACTCCTCGCTTCAATAAGTTTTTTCGTATTGAGGTCCACAATTTCCAGATATTCCCATGCACTCTTGAGATCTTCATCCGAGGGATTAGATAATTGTTTTAGAAAAATAAGTCTGGCTTTTGAAGTGTTTA
Organism: uncultured Melioribacter sp.; assembly: GCA_964600175.1. Lineage (GTDB taxonomy): Bacteria > Bacteroidota > Ignavibacteria > Ignavibacteriales > Melioribacteraceae > Pyranulibacter. The sequence goes on from CAZRIQ010000024.1 coordinate 5,665, forward strand.
ATTGTACTTCTACAGCGGATTGGATTAGCTTGGAGTAATTAAAATTAAGTTTTATACCGAAGAACAGGCTTACCAGTATCGTTAAAGCTACAAGAACGCCTGCAGCAAAAATTAAAATGTAAAATTTGCTCGTTGAAGTTTCCGTTTTACCTTGATGTATCATAGAGCAATTAATTGTCCTGCTAAAATATAAGCTACTTAATCTTTATTATGAAATTAAGCATTATTAACAAATAAAATTACTTCCCCGCTCGCCTATTTTCATTAATATGATGCCAATTATAAGAATAATTTTAATATTTTAGTACTAAAACCGGAAAACATTAGACTATGAAAAAGCAGTTTGCCGATCCTACGGTAAAATTCTTTGTGAGCGTTATAGGATTATTCATTATACTCCTCGTAATGAAAGAACTGCAGCATATCTTTATTCCGTTCGTCATTGCATACTTTTTGTTTTTCCTGTTTGAACCCATGAACAACCAATTGATGAAATATAAAATTCCTCATTTTCTAACAATATTTATAGACGTTCTCATAATAGCGGTTTTCTTTTGGGGAATCTCAAGATTCATAATCGATTCGTTCGTTCAATTCAAAGACCAGCTGCCGGGTCTTGAAACCAAGTTGAACAATATTGTCGGTTCAACAGCCATTGGTCTGGGAATCAAAGATGCTTCGCTTACGCAATTCAATCTTTCAAAAATTTTACAGGAACTTGACTATGGCGGAATTGCAAGCGGGTTGTTTTCATCTACCGTTAGTCTATTCTCTTCAGTCTTCTTTGTTATTTTCTTCTTTATTTTCATAAGCAGCGGTCACGGTAAAATTTTCGAGGCGATCAGGAAACGATACGTTGAAAAAAATGTTAAATCGTCTTTAAAGAAGTACAAAAAAGAGATTAGGAACAAAGAACCGGAGTTAGATCTTAATGCCGATCAAGAATATGAACACGAGATGGAAAAAATCAGAAAAGACCGGGAAGGTAAACTGCGCAGAACATTTAAAGACATAACCGAGCAGATACAGAAATACATCACCACAAAATTTTTGATCAGCCTTTTAACCGGGCTTTTGATAGGACTCGTACTCTGGATTTTCGGTGTTGACTTCGTTGTAATCTGGATTGTACTTGCCATACTGTTGAATTTCATTCCCAATATTGGGTCGGTAATCGCAGTAATTTTAGCTTCTTTAATGACGCTCGTCCAGTTTGAATCTTTCGGGTACGCTCTGCTCGTTGCCGCACTTTTAATCATAATCCAAAACGTAATGGGCAATATAATGGAGCCGAAGATATTCGGCGACCGCCTTGGATTGAACCCGATTGTCATACTCATCTCACTTCTCGTTTGGGGTTACTTATGGGGAATTGTAGGTATGTTTTTATCGGTTCCTCTTACCGCCGTAATTAAGATCGTGATCTCCAATTCCGGCTCAAAAAACTTGAATTTCATCTCAAATTTGATGGGTAATTAGGTTTTTCTTTCACTATACTAACTTCAAGAGAAGGTAACAAACTATTTCCTTTTTTCACATGCTCGTACATTAAATTTTTGTTATATTCGTTTCATTGAAAGAAAGAATATTATATAATAAAGGATAGTAGAAGAATAGTTGATGACGCAAGTTAGGCAGTTACTCCGACTCTGTCGGGGAGGAAAGTCCGAACTCCAAAGAACGAGGTGCCGGGTAACTCCCGGAAGCCTGGAGACGAGAGTCTCCGGTTATGGAAAGTGCCGCAGAAAAAATACCGCTCCAAGCGAAAGCGAGGAGTAAGGGTGAAAAGGCAGGGTAAAAGCCTACCGCTTTTGTAGCAATACAATTGGCAGGGCAAACCCCACCTGGAGCAAGGTCAAGCAAAAGGGCTCTTTCATTAAACCGGAAGACAAGGTTGTTCGCCTTGTTGTCCCTTTGGGTAGACCGCTCAGATTACGGTAGCAATGCCGTAACAAGATAAATGACTGCCGCCCCCCTATTTGGGGAACAGAATTCGGCTTACAGACTTGCTTCATCGCTTGTCTTCTGCGTTTTACATCATGACTAAAAAACGCTGGAAGTTAAAAGAGCTTCCGCAGGATAGTTTAGTACTAGCTCTTGCGGACAGTTTAAATATAGCCAACTCACTTGCATCAATTCTTATACAACGCGGCGTAACAAATTTCTTCGAAGCTAAATCTTATTTTCGTCCATCGCTTGAATCTCTGCACGATCCTTTCTTAATGGATGGAATGGACAAAGCGTCTTCGCGCGTTATCAATGCCATAACAAGCAACGAGAAAATTTGTGTTTACGGCGACTATGATGTCGACGGCACATGTTCGGCATCGTTAATGTATCTCTTCTTAAAAGAACTCGGCGCAAAAGTAGAAACGTATATCCCGAACAGAATAACGGAAGGCTACGGAATCTCAAGTCAAAGTATCGACTATATAAAAAACAAAGGGGTTACGCTAATCATTTCCGTCGATTGCGGAATTACAGCAGTAGAAGAGATCGACTACGCCAACAAATTGGGAATTGACACCGTGATTTGCGATCATCATCAACCAAAGGAAACACTGCCGGATGCTCACGCGGTTTTGGACCCGATTAAACCGGGATGTGATTACCCATTTAAACATTTATCGGGCGCGGGTGTTGCATTTAAATTGGCAAGGGCGGTCGGTTACAGGATTGGCAAGAAAGATATGGCTTTGAAATATCTTGACCTTGTTGCACTTGCAGGAGCTGCCGATATTGTTCCCCTCGTTGACGAAAACAGAATTCTTGTTAGAGAGGGTTTAGAATTAATCAACACAAACCCGCGACCCGGAATACGGGCATTGATTAAAGCGGCAAGAATGGAGCCTGGTAATATGAGTGCGGGACAAATAGTTTTTACAATTGCGCCGCGTATCAATGCAGTAGGCAGGCTCGGCGATGCAATACGTGCAGTGGACCTGTTCACTACCGACGATCCTAAAGAAGCAGAAAAACTTGCAATGGTACTCGAAGATGAAAATCTTCAGCGCCGCAAGATTGACGAAATGACTTTCGCACATGCCGTTTCAACACTTGAGCAAACCGGCGATCTCGACGGAGAACTCGGGATTGTACTTCACGATGATAATTGGCATCCGGGCGTAATCGGAATCGTCGCCTCGCGCTTGGTAGAAAAATTTCACAAACCGTCTATAATGTTGACAACCATCGACGGAATTGCGAAAGGTTCTGCGAGAAGCGTTCCCGGCTTCAACATTTACGAAGCTCTTCAAGCTTGCGAAGATTTGCTTCTGCAGTTCGGAGGACACGAAGCTGCCGCCGGTCTTGCGGTTGAGATTGATAAAATAGATGCATTCAAAAGACGTTTCTACGCAATACTCAAACAAAACATGTCGGAGAGCGATATTTTTCAAGAAATTTTAATTGATGCAAAAATTCATTTTTCGGAGATCACGCCAAAATTTATTAGAGTACTAAACCAGTTTGCACCGTTCGGACCAGGCAACATGAGACCGCTCTTTATGTCGGAAGATGTAGCGCTTGTGTACCCGCCGCGGCTCGTCGGTTCAAACCATATAGCAACTGCATTCAGGCAGAACGGCAACGAAAAAGTTTTCGATGCAATTGGTTTCAATCTCGGTTCATACGTCAGTGAAATTGATAAAGACAAAAATTTGGTTGATATTGTATATACAATTGAAACCGTTTCAAAGGATGGGAGATTATATCCGCAGATAAGGATAAAGGATTTACTCGTAAAAGAATTACAAAATTAAAATCACAGAGGGGTTAATATGTCCGGTCACTCAAAATGGGCGACTATCAGAAGAAAGAAAGCAGCAATCGATTCCAAAAGAGGAAAACTTTTTACAAAACTGATTAAAGAAATTACAATCGCAGCTAAGCAGGGCGGCGGAGATATCGAGGGGAACCCGAGACTGCGTTTAGCCGTTGATAACGCAAAAGCGGCAAACATGCCGGCTGATAATATTGACCGCGCGGTTAAAAAAGCAACCGGTGAACTTGAAGGTGCAATTTACCATGAAGTGCTTTATGAGGGTTTCGGTCCGGGCGGCGTTGCAATTCTTGTTGAAGCCGCAACCGACAATAAGAACAGAACCGTCGCGGAAGTACGTCATGCATTCAGTAAGAACGGCGGTACTCTCGGTGAAGCGAATTCGGTCGGCTGGATGTTTGAAAGAAAAGGCGTTGTTACAGTTAAACGCGGCGGCAAAAGCGAAGATGAAATGATGGAAATTATCATTGATGCCGGTGCGGAAGATCTTCAAACTGAAGAGGAGTTTTTCGAGATAACAACGTCGATTGAAACATTTGAGTCTGTGCGGAAAGCCGTTGCCGAAAAGAAACTTGAGATTGAAAACGCATCGCTACAGTGGATAGCAAAAAACACCGTCGGCATTTCGGGAGAAACTGCAGAGAAATTGGAAAAACTGATTGAAGCACTGGAAGACAGCGACGACGTGCAGAACGTTTTTACCGCTGCCGACTTTACGGAAGCCTAATTACCGGATAATAAAATAAATCTCTTATGAGAATTCTCGGAGTAGACCCCGGAACTATTTTTACGGGTTACGGGATCATCGATTTTAAGAATAACGAGACTGAACAAGTAACTGCCGGCATAATTAAAATACCAACCACAAAAGAAATGGCTCCGCGTTTAAAATTTATCTACGAAGAATTGAACCGCTTGATAAAAATTTATAAGCCGGATGAGTTTGCACTCGAAACAGCTTTTTACGGAAAGAATGTTCAATCGGCTTTGAAAATAGGTTACGCACGCGGCGTTTCACTCTTAGCAGCTATCAATAACGATGTTCCTCTAAAAGAATATTCCCCGCGTGAAATCAAGAAGTCAGTTGTAGGAAACGGTGCGGCATCGAAAGAGCAAGTCCAGTTCATGATGAAAAAATTATTGGGAATAAGAAAAACAAAAATGAAATTCGATGAAAGCGATGCATTGGCGGTTGCTGTTTGTCACGCATTTAAAATACATTCGTTTTCACGCAAAAGCAGAAACTGGAAAGAGTTTATAGAAGAGAATCCAGAAAGGGTTATAGAATAACACGATGCTGGATACTCGATCAAAACATTGATTCTAATATTTCGTAATTTCCGTTTAATAGAAATCGTTTTGTTCTTGAATTCATAATTCAAAATTGCCGTTATGATTGGCTGCTTGACAGGTAAAATAGTCTCGAAAAAACCCACCAAGATAATCCTTGACGTGAACGGCGTCGGTTATCTTATAAACATCTCCATCTCTACATTTGAAAAGATTGCAGATAAAGAAGAAATTTTGCTTTACACTTACCTTGCGGTAAAAGACGATGCGCTCGATCTCTACGGTTTCTATTCAATGGCTGAAAAGGAAATGTTTGAAATGATGATAAGCGTAAGCGGAATCGGACCGAAGATTGCGCAAAGCATTCTTTCGGGAATTCAAATCGATGAGCTGCAGGAAGCATTGAAGACAAACAATATTTCACGTTTAACTGCCGTACCCGGTGTGGGTAGAAAAACCGCCGAACGAATGCTTGTGGAACTTCGCGACAAAGTAGATTCGCTCGCAGAAAAATTTGAAGTTGTCCCAACCGGTAATTACAGCGTTAAAAACGATGCGGTTACTGCTCTTACAAATCTCGGTTATAATTCAAAAACTGCAGAACGAGCTGTTCGTGCCGTCCTCGATAAAAATCCCTCCATCACAATCGAAGACTTAATCAAAGAAACACTTGCAGGAATGAATCGGTAGGGCGCAAATAATTAATCCTCTACAGGGATTTTTCAAACTAAATGAATTTACCCTTTCCTACAAAAATTCGACCTCTACGAGGTCTGCAATAAAAAACATCGTAGATGTTTGATTATTGTAACAAAAAATCACCCAATGAATAATATATCCTCGTAGAGGATAAATAAAAACTTTACATCGTTATAACCGTCACAACCTCAATTTTTTACATCTGTGCTTATTATTCTGCTGTCGTCCAGGTTCATTACAATCTTTACATTACTCGAACCGTCATCCCCGGTTTTGTAACCGTGCCCGGTTAGCGTCACTAATCTTGTTGAAACTTCCGCAGTATATTTTCCATTATTGGTTGTTTCCATACCCGCGGGAATTCTCCATCCCTTAAATGAATTCCCTCCCCCGCCTGCACGGCCGGACTGCCTGTAATATTTCTGCGCAAGTACAGCAATATTCGTCATGTCCGAAATCATTGCGTTTCTATCTCCCTGCGCTTCGGGATCAGGTGATACTCTTTGTTCAACAGGCGGCTCAACAACTTTTTGCGCAACCGACTTTTGCGCGTTCTCCACTACATCCGGCAATGATTTTATTGACACGCTCTGTGACGACGGGAAAAGCTTCAAATAAATTAAAAACAACAGAACGGCAATGATTGTAAGTACAATGCTTTTATAAATATCCAACATCAACTTTGCGGTTTCCATACATGCCCTCTATCGGGTTAAAATTTTTTACGTATACTATATAAAATTCGTACCGGAGAAACGCAATACAGGATCACCACATTTTCCTAACTTTACTTTTGTCATTCTCAATCTTCTTTCCCTTTAAATTTTCCCATAAGAAAAGTCCGGATAATTTTTCCACCAGTTTCGTAGGAACCAAGAAATCACTCAAGGGCTTATTTAAATCTTCGTTTGGTATTAAAAACGACCACATATACAACACACCTTTTTTATTCTCGGTCAAAACGGACTTGAAATATGCGTGCGGAATCGGGAGAGTGACCTCGTTCTTATCCTCTTTGCCTATAACCTTTACCATCTTTTCAAAATCGAATATTGGTCCGCAAATAACATAAGTCTCGTAAATGTCCTTTCTTGCATCGAATTCTCTTACAGCCATCTCCAGCTTTTTCCAAATGTTGCGGTTAAACTTCGGTGCCTGCGGCGACATATTGGAAAGCAGAAACGTTTCACTGTTTTGAACTTCGATTTCGGTTTGATCCGCACTCGCAACAAGATGACCGCGATCATAGCCGGATTTCTCGTAATCAACCAGGTCGGCTCTAAACATTTCGGGTAAGCGGTAATCCGGGCGGAAATTGTCGGCTCTTTCTAATGGCGTTTTGCCCTGGTCAATAATTTCCAAAGCCCATTTAGCTTGTCTGAAATAATATGAATACCCGAGCACATAATACCTGTTGAATATTATCTGATCGGCGGCTGGCATGCCGTATCTCGTTTCGCGTCTTAGAGTTGAAAAGTCCATGGTTACCTCCTATGTTAATTTTATTTACACTTAACGGTTATTTACAAACATTTTACAAGCATCACTGAAAACATCATATCATAATTTATTTTATCCGCTCCTTTTATTAACAGCCGTTGTTCTTTCAGCAATTCCATCCGATTTGAATTCAACAATCTTTTTACATAAGCTGACGAATGCTTGAATATCGGGACTCCCCATGCTGTCATTTGTTTAACATATTCTTTTTCCGTCTCTTGCGGTACGATTGTGAATGCAAATATTCCGCCCTTTTTAATTACTCCCGACACTTCTGAAAACACTTTCTCCAAATCACCAATGAAATGTAAGACTCCACAGCAAACAACATGATCAAAATATTCTTCGCTATACGGTATTTTGCCGTTTAATATATTGTACAATTTTAGCTCTTCAGCAAAAGATTTTGATCTGCATGCATTCAGCATTTCCTCGGATGCATCGAGTCCATAGACTTTCAATCCTACGTCAGAAAATTTAATCGATGCCAAACCGGTTCCGATGCCGATATCGAGCAGCTTTTCATCCCGCTTAACAAACTCGTAACTCATACCGAAGATTATATCGTGAGCATAACTGCCGTATTCTCTAACCGAGTCGTCATAATTTTTTGCATCTTCTTTATAAACGGATTCATTCATTTATTAATTCCCCGGCTATTTTTTAGGCAAGTTTATTTAACTCTTTCAGAGTACCCAAATAACATTCTATTTCTTTTTGTCGGGACATTATCCCGACCTTTAATATATGACGCTTTCAGTGTCATCTTGCACATTAATAAAGCCATCTCAAAAGTAAATTATCAACTTAAAAATCTGTGAAAATCTCGACAGAGTTCGTCGAAGTCTGACGACATAAGAAATCAGTGTTATCCGTGTTCTATTCTATTAAAAAATTTCTTTTGAGACAGCTTCAAATATATTAATCGTGGTCTTCACCCTCGGTGGACAGATTTAATTTCCCTTAAATGTTTAATGTGATGATCCGTATGCCAAATCAGAAATTCCACTAATTCTTTCATTGTCATAATTCCGCGTCTCGAATGAACTCCTTGCTTTGCGCCGGATTTTTTCAAATGCATGGAAACTAAT
>CAZRIQ010000025.1:0-13947 GCA_964600175.1 uncultured Melioribacter sp.
GGATTAAGAAGATCAATGTGTTTAATTAAGTGATCACCACTCGGATTAAGCATTGCGTCGTAAACATCAATACCGCCGTGCAACTGAATATCACCGCAGTTTTCAACTAAGAATGTGTAAGTAATAACATCGTTTGGTTTAACAGTGCTCTTGTTAGCAGATTTTTCTATCGAGACACAAGTCTTGTAGAAACCGAAATCGATAGTAGGATTATCTGCACAATTCAGAGTAACGGTTACCATATTGCTGCCCGAGGCGTCACTGTCTTTAGCATCATCGCTGCCCTGGTTAACTTTTGTTGAATACCATTTAACCTGAGCAGTATTTGTTAGAACGCCGGTTGTAAAGTTTGAAGCGGCAATTCTAACTTTATAAGTACCATTTTCGAGATTTGTGAAGTGATAATAGCCATTAGCATCTGTAGTGGCTGTTGAAATAACATTGTTTCCCGAATCAAGTAATTGAACAACTACTCCAGGAATACCGGGTTCATTGGCATCTTGAATTCCGTTTACGTTTGTATCGTGCCATACAAAATCACCCAAAGTATTTTTGCAAGTTGTGCAATTAATATCGACCGTTACGCTTGTTTCTGCTTCGACCTGAGTAGATCCGTCAACGGGGTGGCCGATAGCTTGAGCTGTATTTGTTAAGGTCGTACAGTCAGTTGCTTTTATAGTATAGGTTTTTGTGAAAGTAACCGTCTGACCGGGATTAATATAGTCTATATGATAAGGATTCATTCCGAGCATCTGATCATAAACATCAACGCCGCCGTGAAGCTGAATATCACCGCAGTTTTCGACTACGAATGTATATGTGATAGTCTCTTCAGGTTTGTAAGATTGTTTATCGGCAGTTTTTGTAATACCGATGCAAGTCTTATAGAAACCGAAATCAATAGTAGGATTATCGGCACAGTTTAATGTTACAGTGACCGAATTGCTTCCAGAAGCGTCGCTGTCTTTTGCATCGTTACTACCCTGATTAACTTTTGTTGAATACCATTTAACTTGAGCGTTGCTTGCCAAAACTCCTGTCGAGAAATTGGAAGCAGCAATTCTAACTTTATAAGTACCGTTTTCGAGGTTTGAAAATTCATAATAACCGCTGGCGTTTGTCGTAGTTGAAGAAATAAACCCGCCAGTTGAATTAAGCAGCTCAACAACAACACCTTGAATACCTGGCTCACCGTTATCTTGAATTCCGTTTACATTTGTGTCATGCCATACGAAATCACCCAATGTATTTTTACAAGGGGAACTACATGTTAGATAACCGTTGTCCGTTGTGCCGCCGTCGAAGTTTTCATTTATTGCCGTTGCAGCATCACTAATGTCGCTATATGCATAACTTGTTGAAGCACCGCCTAAAGCGGAGTTTGCTATAACTAAAAATTGATTGACCGACATACCTGCAAAAGGACCGCTCACAATATAAAGATCACCGAAGTCGTGTGAGTTTGTTCCCAGGTAACCGGCTGCATCAAATTCTACGTTTAAAGTTAATGCTACAATCTGACCGGCAAAGACACCCGCACTCGTAGAAGTAGGATTTGTGTAATCTGATGTAAGTTTATTGGGAGTGCCGCCCTGTGGTAAAAAGTCTTTAACTGCCGAAGCAGATGTCAACTTTAATGTTTTGTTTCCACCCACGGTTAAGCCGCTCGGGAATACGGAAGAGAAATACATATCTCTTATTTTTCCGGGAGCGCTGTTGGAAGGACCACCCCATCCGCCCTGTGTAAATGTTGCGTATCCTTTTGTATCGCAATCTTGAGGTGTGTACCATTCAACCGTAGCGGTAACTTCTTTCATATCGAAAGAAGGAGTTGCCAAAACCAATTTTTGTTTTCCGTTGGGACTTGTTTTGTTAACGTATCTTGTACCTTGCGGAATTTCAATATTTGCTTTCGCTTTGATAGTTGCTGTGCCGAGTCCACTATAAGATATAGTGATTGGTCCGGCATGTCCGTTTGCGTCCGTTGTAACGGTTGTTGAACTTAACGTTCCCAAAGTACTTGTCAACTGTATTTGAATATTGGGAAGAGGATTACCGTTTACATCTGTTGCGTAAACATCAAAACTTGCATTGTTTCCCTGCGGGAATGACTGTGCGGGAGGAATTATCAATAGAGTCTGAAGATATTCTTGGGAATCGTAATTTGCAGAAGCGTCGCTGATTATTGCAAGCGCACGATTTTTAATTGTGTTATCCGTAATCGTGTTTGCATCAATGCCGTCGCTGAAATGCCAAATAGATAATTGAACGGCAGCCGCTTCTTTGTTGTTATCAGATAGTTTACCCGAGTAGGAAGTCTTGTAGGGGAAATAATTATTAAGAATGTAAGTAATCTCGGGTGCTGTTTGTCCCTCATCCCAATAGTCACTATTGTATTCTAAATAATGAGTCAGGTCAATACAATAGAATTTTTCTGGATTGCCATTCAACGTTCCAGTGAACGTACCCGCAAACGTTGTTTGATTACTACTAGTATAAGGGTTTTTGTAGGTTACGCTTTGACCATCGGCAGTGCCCGAAATCTGGGCAATACTTGTATAGTCGGTAACCTTCTTACCGCCGTTCTTATCTTGAGCGTTAACGGTAGAGAATCCTAAAAACAGAACAAAAACTAAAAAGAACATGATTAAATGGTTCGGCTGTTGCTTCATTTATTTCCTCCTAATTGAAATTATTCCATTAAGTGGAACTATTAAGACAAGATGGGTGCCATAGAAGAAGGGCGATTTTGGTGAGTTTTAACGGATTTTTGGATTAAAATTTAATCCGTCTTGTCTCAAAATGATATGTGACAGTCAGATGAGTCAGTGCGAAGGTTTTGGAAATCGGTGGAAATTTTTGGGAATTGTTACCTAATAAGAGTCAACGTCACCTCAGAATAGTTCTATGTGTGCATATAGAAAAGGAGAGATTAATATATTGATTAACAATCCCCGTTTTTATCTTAAATTGAAACAAAGATCGTTTTAAAATAGAAAAGGGGCTCGGTAATGAAACCCCTTCTCATATATCAACCCTCCTATTGGAAGTTTATTTTAATTGGTTAGACTGATGCAACGGAAATGCCAGTTCTCTAGATATGAAATCCCCTCTTTTATAGTGTTTTATTGTTTTTGAATCTATAATAGTGTTCCAGCTTGAGCGGGAATTTTATTTTAAGCCACGTTTCTTTTCAGGAAGGTAAAGATAAATTTAGATTAACTGGAAAGATTATTTTAAGTGTAAAAGCGCAACACTTTCAATATGATATGTATGAGGAAACATATCTACGGGCTGCAGTTTTATTAATCTATATTTTTCTTCGCACAATAGTTTGATATCTCTTGCTTGTGTAGCCGGGTTGCAGCTGATGTAAACAATTTTGTACGGCAGTAATTTCAGAATGTCCTTTACTGTTTTTGGATTCATACCGCTTCTCGGCGGGTCCGCAATTATTACGTTGGGTTTTGGGATTTTATTTTCATCAAGAGTGTTTAAAAAAGATTTATTCAGGTCCACGATGAATGGCTCGAAATTGGTAACGTTATTTAGCCCGGCATTTACTTTTGCATCTTCTATTGCAGATGTAACGCTTTCGAAACCGAAAGTACGCTTGACATTTCTCGATATAAATATGGGAATGGTTCCGGCGCCTGAATATAGATCATATACAATTTCGTCGCCATGGAAATCTGCAAATTGTAAAGCGGCTCTATAAAGTACTTCTGCCTGTTGAGTGTTTGTTTGAAAGAATGAGTTTGCACTTATTCTAAATTTCCACCTTCCTATGTTATCATGTATAAAACCGTCACCGAAATAAACCTTCTCATAATCTCCAACAGCAACCTGTGATTTTTTTGTCGAGACATTGTTTACTACAGTTGTTACTTGCGGAAACCTTCTTTTTATCTCCTCAATGTATAATGTGAACAAACGTTCATTCTCTTCTGATGTGACCAAGTTTAACATTATGTTATGTGAGTGAAATGACTCTCGAATCACCAAATTCCTAGCAAAGCCGGTATGATTTTGTATAGAATATGATAAAATTCCATTATTTTGAAGAAACGCTTTTGTGAAGTTTAACAGCGAATTACTTAACTCAGATTGTAAAAAACACTCATCGATATCCAATACTTTGTAGAAATTACCGGGTACGTGCAGCCCCAGGGCAAAGTTCTTGTTATTAATTTCATTATTTGTCGATATTTCTTCTTCCGTAAGCCATCTTTGGTCGGAAAACGAAAATTCCATCTTATTGCGGTAATAATATTGATTTTGTGAGGGAATGATCGGTAAGATATCAACGTTTGCAAATCCGCCAAGCCTCTCAAAAATGTCTTTTACCTGTTCTTGTTTATACTTAAGCTGGTACTCGTAACTTAGATCTTGCTGTTTGCATCCCCCGCATGTACCGAAGTACTTGCATCTTGGATTTACCCTAGTTGTTGAAGGAGTTAGAAGTTTTTCTATCCTGGCTTCTGCGTATGCTTTTCTGATCTTTGTAACTCTTGCAATTACTTTGTCTCCCGGGTATGCACCGTTTACGAAAACCACAAATTTTTTGTTTGTGTTATCCGTGAGCTCCCTGTTTATTTTTGCAATACCCTTTCCCTCGAAAGCATAACTAGTTATTTCCAATTCGAGAGCGTCTCCCCTCTTCACTTGGCTTCCTTTTGTAATAATAGACAAGTAAAACCGATGAATTTATCACCACCGAGCTTTAAGTACACATTTGTTTCGTGGCTGATCTTATTGATCAGTTTCTTATAATACTTTTTCTCGTCTTCCGTTAGATTCTTACCTAATCTTCCCAGTTTATTTGATGCCGACGTATAATAGGTTTTTAAAGTGTTTGTCAAATCCCTTTGGTCAATTATTTTGAAATTTTTCTCAACGAAGTATTTTGAAACTTCGTCTTTGTTCAACGGCAAAAGATCGGAACTGTCGAAAACGTTTTGTACAAACGGGGGAATGGGGGACTTAAGTTTTACTATTTCGCCGAGACACAGGAATCCGTCGGGTTTTAAAATTCTTTTTATTTCTTTTAATATACTTTTTCTATTAGTGCTTGAGATGGAAGCCTGTGCATAAACCAGGTCGAATAAATTTTTCCCGTAATCAGTATTTTCGTAATCCATTAGTTTAACATTAACAGTGTCTTCTTCGTGCAGGATCAGTTTTGAATTTAAGAGAGATTCATAATCGGGAACGATCAATTCAACCGGCACGCCGAATTTTTGAGAGAGCGCGCGCGATATATTTTCTCCCGAAGCCCCAACGACAAGAATCGATTCGAAGTTCCTTTCTGTTGTTTCGAAAAGGAATTCCAGCTGCTCGTTCAATCCCGGCAATAAAATATTTTCTTGAACTTTCATGTGACAAAAATACGGAAGTGCAAGTAATAAAATTGAAGTTAAATGTTAGAAACTGTGTATCCTAATTGGCTGAAATTGAAAGAAGCTTACCTAACTATGCACGGAAAATCTATTTTGGAGAAGAACCGGTAGCGTAAGGATAGTTCCTGATGTCACTGTTTAGAAAAATGTAGGGAGAAAAATTAGTTGAGTAGTTGTTCAGTGAAGAATAGAATAATTGATTTGCACCGTACAAAAGAGATTTGGCATCGTAACCGAGCGTTCTTAAGTAAGCAACAACAAACGCGCTCGCTTGACCCGAAATGGAGTAAACGACAATTTTCTTATTGGGCGGTAAAGCCTGTAGATGGGTTGTGCTTTTTAGGTCTCTTCCCGGAAGATAAGAATAAGCCCTGGGGATATGAGCGATTGCACCGTAAACAAAATATAAAGAAGCCGGTCCATAACAGATAGTGAAAAAATTAGCAGCATCTTCATTGTTAAATGTTAATTCCGGTGCCGCACCGATATTTACGTATGTTTGACCGTCTACAAAACCTTCGTTTACAAGGTCGGAAATTCTGCTTGTAACATTATCCTGTGTTGAGGTTTGTTTATCGAATGCGACTTCCGGCAATGTATTATTTGGATCTGGAAGGGAGAGCTGATCGGTTGTGAAAAACTTGGTGAGTGTACTGTTGTCGCCGATTTTGCTCGACCACACATTGGAGAAAACAGAATTCCATTGTGCCATTCCGAAATTAAGGGAGTAAACATTGTCTATTCCGTATAACCTTAGTAAGCAAGTGTAATAAGCGGCAGCTTGCCCGTCGGTACTTACGATAATTATTTTGGGGTACTGGGCAGTGTTTTGTGTATTAAGAAATCCAATTAACGCATCGTTTTGAACGTTAACAGCACGGGAAATGTGTCCCGAGGAATATTCCGCTTCGGACCTGACATCGATTACGAGGTAATTATCTATATTATTATATACTTCGTCAACGCTGACAATAGACGGCATTTGATCGGAGTTGATATAATCGCCGTGTGTTTCGAGATAATCGAGCACCAGGGCATTGCTCTCCAGGGCTGCACTTATCACCGGGGAAGTATTATCTTTAAGACAGCTTTGCAAAGCGAACATTGTTGCCAGAACAAAAACTGCAATTAATATTTTATTTCTTCTTTTCATTTTTGGATAAGCAATATTTATTTAATTGGCTTTAACTTTTCCCAGCGTCGAATATCCGATGAATAACCCGATTACATGGTCGCCCTGTACATTCCAAGCGACCTGGTCGCCGCCCTGAGCAAATATATTGTCTGAAGGCTGGTTGTTGTTTTTTGATTTAAAGTACGCCAGATAATCATTGTCGAAAGCATAGACTGAAGCGTAAATTGAATTTCTGTAACTACCGTTGATATAATTATCCGGCAAATCTTTTGTGTTTACAGTCATGGTTGATTCATATTCAGTTTGACTCGGCTGCTCAATTGTCTGGAAGTCCGTTGCCTGGTCAAACACACGACCTGTTGCCTGGTTGTAAATTTGCCAGAATGCACCGTAAACAGCCCCGCCTTCCGGTTGAATTTGTACTTCAACGAATCTTTGATCTTTAAGCGAAGCCGATATAACCTGCGGAGTTTTCGGCACCCTCGTCATAGCGTAAATAGTTGTGTTTTCTACACTGGCGAAAAGTTCATAAGTGGTAGCCGGTTTTATGCTAATGCTGTCTTTGGGAACGTATATCCCGTCATGCGTGTAGTGCAGCGGTATAACTTGTATCCCGTTAATTTTCAAATAGGCAGTTACGTTTTTCAACTCTGCATTTTTAATATCGTAGTTTTCGTTCAGCGGTAAAGTCTTTGTAAATGTAACTCCTTCAAACGATGAAAAAGCTTTAAGCTCCGCCCGCACAACATAATATTGCTGGTAGGTAACATCGGCACTGATTACTGTTACTTTTTCACAGCCCGCACATAAAATTACGGTCAGCGCAGCCAATATTAAATATAAGTTTCCTATACGGGTCATTAAAACTCCATGTTGAGACCGACAGACGGAATAAACGGGAAAAGTGAAATCTGATTTATTTGTGTAACCGGATGAACATTGCCGTTTGAGTCTGTTGAATTATCCACAGATGTATAAAATGCAAACGGGTTTTGTCTGTTATATACGTTGAATAGATTTAAATATGTACTCATATCGAGTCCAAGCCAATTGAACTTGTACGATACGTTTAAGTCCAGCTTATGATATGCGGGAAGCCGATAAGTATTTCTTTTCGTGTAATTGAATTGAAGTTCCGAACTCCCGGACGAAATCCCGACAGGTTCAAATTTATATTGACCGTCGGAAATTGTAAATCCTTGTCCCGTAGCGTAAGTCCATGTCAGACCCGCACTCCAGCTGTCATTGAATTTATATGCCAGTACAAGGGACACATCGTTTCTTCTATCGTACCTCGGATAAAAAACTTTCCCGTTGTTCAAATCCGCAAATTTTCTTTTTGTCCAGGAAAGCGTATAGCCGATCCAGCCGGTTAAGTTGCCGGTGGTTTTATTTGCGAAAAACTCCACGCCGTAAGCTTCGCCCTCACCCGCGGTTAGTAAATCTGCTATATTGTCACCAATTCTGAATTGCGTGTCGTTTTTGAATTCATAAAGATCTTTCATGTTTTTATAATAACCCTCTACCGAGAAAACGTATTGTTTGTCCAGCATGCTGTAGTCAATTCCCAGCACATATTGAGAAGACTTACTCGGCGATATTTTCTCTGAAGAAGGGTACCATAAATCGGTGGGTAGGGAGATATCGTTTCTAACAATCAGATGCAGGAATTGATGTGCAATTGCGTAAGCAGCATTTATCGAAAGGTTATCGCTTAATAAAAATTTTGTCGATAGACGCGGCTCCAGGTTAAAGTATTTCTTGGATTTGAAGTAATAACCCCGTACACCGATGTTCGTTTCCAGCCAGTCGGTTATCTTTCCTTCGTTCTGAAAATAAATAGCCGCCTCGGTTGAAATTATGCTCGGCAACTCGCTTAAAGTCGGGACAAGCAGCGGATCGTAGAAATCGCTGTAAATCAAGAAGTAGTTGTGCATTGCGATGTCGTAACCGACTTTCAAAGTATTATCGTTCATCCAGTGAAGTTCGACATTTGTTTTTACATTCACATCTCTCAGTTTAGACAAAGAGAAATAATTATTAGCGGAAGCTGCAGCCGTATTATCTTGAAGTAAGGATTGAAATTCGTAATCAATATAACTTGCCGAAGTAGTAATAAACAAAGAGTTTGAGTTTATTAAAAGCCACGTAAAGTTTGCCATGGCATTTTTCCATTGTATGTTGTAATCGGTGCCGTTGTTGTTGGCAGGATTATAAAGATTGTCCTCGCTGTATAACCCGCTTATAGTGTAAATGCTCGACTCAGAAGCGTCGATTGTTACTTTGCCGTTCAAGTCGTAGAAGTTGTACCTTGGGGAAATTTTGCCTTTAATAAAATTCTGCTGGACGAAATCATAATACATTTTTCTGCCGGAGATCATGTAAGTTGATTTTTCACCAAGCGGTCCCTCTAACATAAGATGTGAATTGATTAACCCGATACCGAGCTTGCCTTTATTTCGTTCTTTAGTGCCTGAACGTAATTTAATATCTAGCACACTTGAAAGTCTTCCGCCGTATTCAGCAGGGAATGCCCCTTTAATTAAGTGAACGCTCTGAATCGCATCCGAATTAAAAGTGCTTGAAAAATTTCCCATGTGTGTTGGATTATAATTGATTGCCCCGTCTACGAGAGTTAAATTTTGATCCGGCGAGCCGCCTCTAACATAAAGACCATTTGAAATTTCGCTTGCGGCTTTTATACCCGGAAGCAATTGAAGAGTTTTGAACAAATCGACTTCTCCGCTTATGGAGGGGAGCTGTTTCAACATATCCGGACTTAGGTCTATTGAGCTTGCATTGACACCCGGTTTTTTTTTGCCTTCAACAACCACTTCTTCCAATTTGATATTTTCCGATACCAAGTTAATATCGACTTGTTGCCTTCCGCCGGCCGGGTGAATTTTGACTTCCTGTGCCTTCGTTTTATAACCGATGTTCCTAGCTATCAAGTAATATGAACCCGCAGTAAGTTTAGGAATTGCATAGAATCCGTAGCTGTTTGTTGCCGCTCCTCTAAACGGAGGAACGTTAACGGAAATGCTGTCTTTATATAATAGAATGTTCGTCCCGATGAGAGCCTCGCCGCTCACGGAATCTCTTACAAATCCCGTAAGAGTAGTCTCGTGAATTTGAGCGAACGTATTAGACAGCGGAATAGATAATAGTAAAATAAAAAAGATGAATAAGCCGGGTTTCTTCAACTTTGGTTCCACAAGTTAGATGGTACGGAAATAGCGCACTCTTATTAACATCTTTATTGTTCTAGGGCGATTATTTGTGAAAAGTCCGGCAAACTTATAGAAGCCGTTTCTAACTTTTCGGCGGTCAAGATAAATAGATAAATCGAATCATACAACAGAAATAATATGGGTTAACTTTTGGGAGAGACAGGATATCTTATTAAAGAAGTTATTGTTTCAAAGATAAAGGGTACAGTGACGCTCCTAAGGAGCTAAAGAAACTTGTGAGATAAATTGTTACTAAGATGTCGCCACTCTGTGGCTATTCATATGATAGAATTTTCGTTAATGCTTGGTAAATATATTGTTACGAAAGATTAAATAAAGAAAAAGCTGCGTAGCAGCAATATATTAATAGACGAAGAAAAGGCAAACTGTAAGAGCTCCGTAGGAGCGAAACATGTTTTTGAAGAGGCATTGGTCAAACACTTGTCACCACAATTTTATCCCCATTTTGGTTATTTTTGTTATTGAATTAGATTTGCCGAATTTGATAGAGGGGAAGGAATCGAATGAAACGTGCATTAACATTTTTAGCTTTACTTCTGATAATTTCCGCATGCGGCAAGAACCTGCCGATAGTCGATAGCTGGGAAAACAATTCTTATAGTTTGTTGAATCAAAACGATGAGCCTGTAAAATTTCCGGATACGGTTAAAGGAAAAATTGCAGTAGTTGGTTTCATCTATACGAACTGCCCGAGCATTTGTCCGCTTACAACAAACAACATGCGAATGATACAGAAAAAAGTTAACGACGAAGGAATAAAAAATATTGAGTTTGTAACCATAACTTTTGACCCGAATACAGACACACCCGCAACGTTAAAAAATTATGCGCACATCCGTAATTTGGATCTGTCGAACTGGATGTTTTTAACCGGCAACAAAAAAACAATCGACTCGCTGATAAAAGAAGTGGGGATCTACGCAATTAAAAGCGATTCCACCACATTAAAAAACGGGAAGGAACTTTACTATTATGTACATACCGACAGAATTTCACTTGTAGATTCTGAGGGAAGAATAAGGAAAAATTATCAAGGCAGTAAAATTAATGTTGATGAGATTATAAACGACATCAAATCACTGCCGGATTAATAGCCGGAAATTTTTAGTTCAGTCTGTGCATTAATAAAAGGGAGGAACGATGAAAAAATTATTGTGGATTGTTGTACTGTTTTTATTATTTGCCTGCGGAGAGAAAAAAGAAAGCAATGAAACCGCAGTTGCGCAGAAAGTTGAAATTAAAGGACAATGGATGACGCCGTCCGTCACCGGGATGAACTCCGCAATGTTTTTTCATATTATCAACAACACGGATAATGCCGACACACTGTACGCTGTTGAATCCGATATCGCCGACGCTTCATTATTGCATGAAACATTTACGAACGACGACGGAACAACGGGCATGCGCCACGTTGAATTTGTCGCTGTTCCTCCTCATTCCGATATTGAATTTAAACCCGGCGGCAGACATGTAATGATGATTTACCTTCACGCAGATCAGCCGGTAGGCGATACAGTAGCCGCAACATTACAATTTAAAAAAGCGGGTGATATTACTTTGCAAGTGCCGGTAGAGGGGATGCACTGAGCTTAATGATTCCAGCTTTTCTCGGTGTTAAAGTTTATCCGCCGAATTTTCAATATAGGCGGACTTGTCCCGCTTAGCGGAGGTACATACCCTGGCCAATTACAAACGCTCAATAAGTGTTGACAGTCAATTAAAGAACTTTATTTACGAACAACTCTTTAGTTCGTTCAGCGATATTATTTTATCTCTTGACTATTTCCTTTTTTAAGCGGTTAGGTGTTTTTCCAAATTCTATTTTAATAAAAGAAGTTTTTTTGCTTCGATATAGTCTCCCGCATGCATCACATAAAAATAAACTCCACTTGCCAAATCACCGCCATTAAATTGGACACTATAATTCCCGGGAGATTTATTGCTGTTAACAATTGTTGTAATTTCATTCCCCAATAAATCATAAACTTTTATTGTAACATAACATGATCGAGATATTGTAAAGACTATTTTCGTTGATGGATTAAACGGATTGGGGTAATTCTGTTCCAATTTGAATTCCACAGGTTTATTATCCAAAAGTCCGATGCCGGTTTCTGTTTGATTGACTTTCCAAACATGAATAACGGTACTGCCGTTTATTTCGGGAACTGTCTCGGTTATGTACAGAAAATTATTATATGAGTCATAAGCGGCAGATGAAATTCGCGCAGAGTTTCCGAAGAATAAATTTTTATCGAGTCTTAAAGCTGAATATGGTTGCGGTTCATACGACTCGATTGTTCCCGTCGCTGCTTTTGCCAGATCGGCAGGATTATAAAAAATTATCATCGGCACTGTATTGTATGCTTTCCATCCTTTGCCGTCGGGATCGGTATCAAAAAAATCCGGGTAAGGTTCATCTGCTATAACCCATTCATGACGCATTCTTTCCCCGATATATCCGTAGTAGTTGTGTCCTAATCCTTTATCACCGATAATAGCAACTGCAGATTGATCGCCGGCGGAAATCCAATCCGCACCCTTCCACCAATCGGCATGATTATAGTCGTTCATAGAATTTGGGAAATTATAATTATCGCTCTCCGTAACGAGACCGTATTGAAGTAACGTAGTAAAATCCATTTCCGTATTTTCAGCAGGCGGTTCTCCCGTTCCGGCTAAGCTTGTTGAATATAAAGTGGGACCCAACCCGCTCAAGCCGCCTTCTCTATATCTTCCGTTAACCAAAGCCTGCCCGTTTAAATTTTCGTCGGACCACTCCTGCGGAACCCGGAATATGTAATCGTTCAAGTACGGATCGTTCGGTATGTTAATTGAATTACTACTGCCGATGTACCATGCGCCGTACTTTATGCCGCCCGCCAAATTATCTGCATCGATACAACTCAAGGATGCTGTCTTATCTTGAATTACATCATAGTAAATTGCCCAGGAACTGTACAGCCGGTTTTCTTCTTCGATATATTCCAGCCCGGTTAACCAGACATCTACGAAATCCCAGTTGTTTACATTTTCCGGCCGAATGTTTACCGGTGTTTGAAGAATTGCCGCTTGGTTTAAGTCGTCTAAATTTTTTGCCGGTGAAATTACAGGACCCGGAATTGTAACTTCTCCAACAAAACCTCTTTCGGGTTGATTTATGTCGGTTACAAAAAACGAACCGGGGAAATTATCCGCCGCGCCGGTGCCGGACTGTCCGCCGTCGCCGTTAGGATTATACGCTAATCCGTCCCCGCCGTAAGCAAAATCTTCCGGTAAAAGAATTGCACCAAGATATTCGAAACCAGAGGGATTTATTAAATCCGCGCTGCCCTGGAAAGATTCAGTATTAATTGTAATTGAATTTGAATGCCCGCTTTCGTTACCGGCTTTATCAAGCGCAGTAACGCTGAAAGTATATGAAGTAGATTGATTCAAATTATAGGCAGTAAAACTTGTCTCTCTCGAATAACCCTCAATTTCATCACCCCGGTAAACTAAATATTCAACCGGATCCACATTATTACAAGGATACCCCCATTCAAGCCGTACTTCGGAATCTGTTACATAAACAGAATTTAAAGCTGCAGGTTCACAGGGTGGAGTGATATCCGCATCATTCCACAATTCAATTTTGTCGCAGATTAAATACTGTTTCATAGAGCTATCATACCACTCAATGCTCAGGTTAACATTTATAATTGAATAAACGGAATCGGTTTTATGCACCCCGGCATCGGTAATATTGAAAACAGTTTTTGCCGTATCGTACGGTTGTATTTCCTGGTAAGTATACCTATAATCTCCGAATGAACGCATAGTGTACCAACGTCCGTCCGGCGACCCTGATGAAGGATTATTATTATCGGTAAAGCTTATTCTTGAAGTGAATGAAATAATATCATCGGAATTATTATACCAGGTTACAACTATTCTTTCTCCCGGTGAAAATTGACGCGGCGTTCCGCTTACTCCCATAAAGTCCGAATAGATATCCAGGTTTGTCAGAAGAGTAACGCCGCCCGGTCCTGCGGCAGAATAAGTCATATCGTCATCCAGCAAAAGGTTGTTCCATCCGGTTAACCCGAATGTATTACCCGAGGCATCCGGGCCGAAATCCACCAATAATATTTTCTGAGCATTAACTTGATTTGATAAT
>CAZRIQ010000026.1:0-13892 GCA_964600175.1 uncultured Melioribacter sp.
ATCCAAAACTCAGCAGGTCTAGATAGAATATCAAAATGCCAAATATGAAGATAATTTTCTCCAAAGATTGAGTTTGCAAGTAAAATAGAAATAAAACTGCAAAACATTAAAATTAATCCAGCAGATTTTTCGCTATTAAAAAATTCATTGAATAGTTTTGTTAACTTCACTAATTAGTCTTCTCCTATTTCTTAGCAACTAACGGCATTGTTTTTAAGCCGCCGCCCATAACATCAATACAGCTTTTCCCGAAGGGATCCCTTTGGGAGAAAACCAATGCCAATAATTTTTATTAACTCATTTTGTTAACCACATTCAAAGAGCAACTAACTTTTACAATGCAACTTTATAAGAACATAAATACCGAACAGTTTAAAGCGGTCGGCTTGAAGAACGGGTTATGTGCTGCTCTATATAATATTATAAAATACTTTTTTCCGATTAAGATACTGTAAATATTTTATTTCTAACTTCGTCAGATATTTTAATGCTCTCTTTTGAAAGATATAAAGTGAGTGAAATTACTTGATTGAATAAATCGTTATAGTTTTCCCAATCCTTTTTGGTTTTTAATTCGGATAATTCATTGGATATTTCTTCTATATTCGATTCTAGATAATCCCTAATTTTAACTAGTTCTTGTGTTAATGGCTTTTGTGAAAAATATTTTATAAAAAGATCAAATAGATCAATTCGTAATTGTAGCATCCTTTCAGAATGTTCCTTCTTTATTGAGACAAAGCGATCTTTACCGACATGAGCTTTAATATTCCCATCTAAGTCACTAATTATATTACCCCACATTTGAATATTTCCAACTATATAGGGTTCCAGTGATGGGTGTTCATATTCGTTTCTTATTTCATCATCAAATTCCGTGAATAAGTGGTCGATTCTCCGTTTCCATTCTCTATATTCTGATATAAACTTTTGAGGCAAAGATGATTGAGACTTTTGGATTCGATTGATAAGATTTTTGATCTTTTCTAATATTTTTTTCAGTTTATCCCATGTCATTATATAGTAATAAATATCTAATCCAGCTTGAGGAATGGGAACCCTCAATTCATAATCTTCACGAGGAATTTTTAAATCTTCTAAAACACGATTGTATTGTAAAGAAACACCATAAACATGATTTTCAAAAACATTTAGGTTAAGCCACAAATTAAAATTCATTAATTGATCAGTTGTGACATCAATAAATGTGAGTCTATTTGAAAAAAAATCGAATTTAAGATTGAACATATTCGTTACCATTAATTAAGCACATAACTATTAGTTAACCCACCAACGGACAAGGCGACTTCCATTGTTTGATTCTAAAAGTCACAGAGAAAAGGAAACTATTCGTTTTATATAAAAAGAGTATTGGAATAAGTTATTAGCGGTGTTTGTCGGAAAGTAAGATTTGAATTTGTTTGTACATACCGGTTTTATCATTGATACAATTGCAACTTAAAACAAAAATTAATTTCTGTCAAATGCTGTTAAAAAATGATGTTCTGGAATGTGGATTAACGTTTTAAAGAGGCGGCTTTTCTATTTTTCAACTGAACCAGAACCGCACCGAGTGCTGCAATCAGCATTCCGAATCCTTCTTGAAGTGAAATCGATTCGCCGAGAAATATCCAGGCAAGTACGGCAATTTGAATCAGCATTGTTCCGTTGATGATGCTCGATTCCATTGCAGTTAGTGTTCTAAGGGAAACATTCCATAGTACAAATGCAACTGCAGTGTTAAGAATAGCAAGCCAAAGAATGTAAATGACGGAGGTGAAGCTCACGGCGGGCAATCCTTGAAAGACGATACCGAAACCCAGAAGCAGCACAGCGCCAATTCCCATGCTGACAACTGTTATAATCAACGGGTGAATTGTTCCGCTTCTGTTAACGTCTCTTCCCAAAATTGCCGAACCGGCATTTGCCAATACACCCAAAGTCATTACGAGTAAGCCGGTGATTTCACTTCCGGCTAAATTAATCGGGAAGAAGTATACAAGAATTCCAAAAATAAATAAGAAAGTGCCGAACCACTGTCGTTTGGTCGGGTTTTCCGAGAGGATTACAATTCCGAGCACTGCAACAACAATCGGGGTGAAGTTTAACCAAAGACTTACGGTAACCGAAGAAAGAAGAGAGAGTCCAACGAATTGCGCCCCTTGAGTGAATGCGTAAAAAAGAATTCCCAGCAGAATGAGTTTTATCCAGTCTCCTTTTTTAAGCGCCCTGATTTTACTTAGCTTCTCTTTCGATAATGTGAACGGAAGTAAACAAAGAAATGCAATGAAGTATCTGAACCCTGCAAACGTTAACGGGGGAATCTCTTTAAGCCCGAGTTTTATTATCACAAAGGAGGTCGACCAAAGAAAGGTAACTAGCAAAGCAAGTAATACGGCAGTTGTCTTAGAAATGGGTTTTGTAAAAATATATCACTCCAAAGTTGTTTGAGAATCTTTGTGCCCTGGTGTCTTTGTGGCAAATATTACAAGCTAAATCAGTAAATAAGATATTTGTTCTGCCACTAAGTCCCAAAGACACTAAGAAAACAGCTATTAAAATAACTTTCCATAAAAAAGTAAAGAGCAAAATTCGTTTTGACAGTCTATAACTATTATTCTATTTCTCATAATTAATCTTGTCCATTAAAACCCATTGTTCCGGATCGATCTTGTAATTTGAACCTTCCGACAAAGCAATTTCTCCTTTGTTGTCGTTCATCTCAACTTTTGCAACTTTATCTGCAATTTGAACATCGACCGGTAAATTGAACGGAAGATTATTCTCGGTATTCCAGCTAAGCAATAGTTTTCCGCTTTCTTCTTTTACATTTAGTATTGGAAGAGGCGCATGCCGGAAATAGACTTCAAAGAACCAATCCAAATTTTTACCCGTGACTTTATTAGCAACTTCAAGCATGTCGTCCGTCGTTGCAAATCTGCATTGTCTTCCGTCTGTTACTTTTTCCATTGCGGGATCAGGATAAGCCCACCGGCGAATTAGCTTGAACATTATATCATCGCCGAGATAATGACGGAGTGTGTGAAGGATCCAAGCGCCTTTATAATAGACATCAAGATTATAAGCTTCTCCCGCAGTTTCGGATTTTCTCGGCGCAACCGGAGCTTTATTGCTGAATCTTTTTATCGATGCCATATAATCATGATACATTTTCTTACCGAACATTTTTTCAAGATATAACGGCTGCATGTAAGTCCCAATTCCTTCGTGAATCCAGAAATCCGACCAGTCTTTTGCCGTCAACATGTTACCCCACCATTCATGTGAGAATTCATGCTGGTGCAGCCAATCGAAGGGAAATTTGGGGTCGTCTTTCCAGCCGTAACCGTATGCTATGCATGTCTGGTGTTCCATCCCGAGGTGTGGTGCTTCAACGACGGAATATTTATCGGCGCGGAAAGGATAGGGTCCGCAAAGTTCTTCCATCACTTTCATGTGCTGCAAAAATTGTGGTGAATGTTCCTTCGCCTTTTCAAAACTTTCCGGCAGATAATAAATGATAAAGGGAAATTTATCGCCGGCAATGCTTGTGTACTTGTAATCGATTTCTTTGTACGGTCCCAAATAAAAAGTTACGTTGTAATTATTAACAGGATTCGATGAAAACCAATAAAAAGTTTTTGTGTTGTCTCCATTGTCCGTAATACCCCGCAGCTTTCCGTTGGATACACAATAAAGATCAGCCGGAACTGTGAAGTGAGTCGCTACGGAATCTGCTTCGTCGGATGGATGATCTTTACATGGCCACCACAAATCGGCACCGCCGCCCTGACATGTTACAGTTACCCACGGTGAACCGTCCTTTGATTGCTTCCAAATAAGACCGTCATCCCAAGGCGGATTTTTCGGCACTCGCGGAAGTCCCGCATAATAAATTTTTGTTGAAACGATTTCTCCCGGCTTATATATGTGCGGAAGAGCGATCCAAATTTTCCCATCTACGAAGTTGTAGTTTAAGTCCGCCTCTTTTGTTTTATCCAACAATGTGATTCTGTCGATCACATAAACCGTGTCGAGGTTAAGAACGAATTTGTCAATTGGATTAACAATTTCTGCAGTAACTGTTACGTTGCCGCCGATTGCCTTATCTTCCGGATCGATGGTCAGATTCAAGTCATAGAATTTCACATCGTAGGCAGCTTGTTCAGGCATTAACTTTCCGCCGGAGTCCTGTGAGCCGAACTGAGCGAGTAAATTTGATAATGAAATGAATGCTAATAGTAGAAATGTTTTACGCATGACTTTCTCGATTTGGTTACGTGAAAAATAATAAAGGTGGGTATTGAATTAAAGAGTTTAGAAAAGAAATTCTTTTCGTCGGAAGACATGTTTTAATTAAACCCCATCCTAAGTCCTTCCCCTTGGTAAGGGGAAGGACTTTGGATTTGTGTGTTATTTTGTATCTTCTTTCACTGTGCCGGCAATTACTGTATCAACTTTATCCGGATCGATATACTTCTTAATGATTTTATTTACCTGGTCGAGTGTAAGCTCTTCAATGTCTTCCGGATATTCATCCATGTATTTCATATCGAACCCGGCTTGGGCGAAACTCAATATGTTACTTGCCATACCTCGTGTGGTTGCCAAACCGACTTTGTAAGAACCGATGTTTCTTGTCTTTGCCGCTTCAAGTTCTTTTTCGGTAACTCCGTCTTTTACCCATCGTTTCAATTCTCTTACCGTGGAAGCAATTCCTTTGTCGAGCAGCGTCGGTGCAAAAGTTCCACGTATTGCCCAGCTTCCGTCGTTGTAAGTATCATCTTGAAGGAAAGAATAAATGCCGTATGTTAATCCCTCGTCATCCCTAATTATGGACATCAGTCTTGCAGCGAATCCACCCAGACCGAAGATGCTATTGGCGATTGAAAGCGGCAGAAAATCTTTGTCGGTTCTTTTCAAACCTGTAGTTTGTCCAATCATTAAAGTAGTGCTGGTTTTGTCTGCCATCATAACTACTTGCTTTTTTCCTTCCGTAACCATTTTTGCTTTGTCAACTTTAGGATAAGACACACCTCCGCTCCACCCTTTGAAATTTTCGTCGATGGAGTTCTCAATTGCTTTCGGATCAAGGTCGCCGGCGGCAACAAATATCATTGACTTCGGTCCGTAGTATTTTTTATAGAAAGCTTTAACATCTTCGAGCGTTACCTTGTCAATGTCGTCAATAAGCTGCTGGACCGGTACGTCGTAATTGGGATGACCTTTTGGAAAGAGCATATCATTCAAAGCTTCCGATGCTCTGAAGTTTGTACTTTCCATTGCTTGTTTCAAACTTCCTTTTCTCTGCACTTTCAATTTTTCAAATTCGTCTTTACTGAAAGCGGGTGAGCGAAGCTGTTCGGCGAGCAGCCCGATTACTGTGTTGATATCTTTGGTTAAACATTGTCCGCTGAAAGTAAGAGTAAGTTTACCAACCGAGAAGTTTATTGATGCGCCTAAATTTCCAAGTTTATCTGCAAGCGCAAACTTGTCGTTCTTTGTTGTTCCTTTATCAAGCATATAACCGGTTAGGTCAGCAACTGCGGCATTTTTCTCGCCGGAGAAATAATCACCAGCAGGCAAACTTCCGCGAAAACTTATCATATCTTTAACGCCGGTCTTTGCCAGTATTACGTCGATGCCGGCAACTTTTTTCCTCGTTATATTTCCCGAGATGGAAGTTTCATCGGGTAGTGCCGAAACGGTTTTAGACGCATTCAATTCGTCTTGTTCTACATTAGGCAGTTCCGGGTTGTTCGGATCTCGGTAATAGACTTTCCCGAAATTTCTTTCTCGCTGTGCGGAACCCATTGCACTGTTGTTGTCTCCGCCTTTTGATTCCGGTATGAAATAACCGACTGTTTTGGAATTGTCCTGGTAATATTCTTTGACGGCGGTCTGTACATCTTCGGGAGTTACTTTTTTGATGTTATCGAGATATGTTGCGTAGTAAGTCCAATCCCCGGCAGCAATTGCTTCGTTTAACTGGCTCGCAATTGAAAACGATCCGTCGCGACCGAATACCGTGCTTGCATTGATTTGATTGATTGCACGGTTGACTTCTTCTTTTGTAACACCGTTTGTTTTTATGTTGTCCATTACGTCGTTAATTGCTTTTTCGACATCCTCATGTTTAACGCCGGGAGCGAGGTAAGCAAAAATTGTAAACAAACTCGGATCGTGGAATTTGAAATAGCCGTCGAAAACATTTACCGCCAGGTTTTTATCTATTAGTGCCTTATACAATAAACTTGTTTTACCTTCGGTCAGAATATTGTCGAGAACGCTTAGAGTGTAAGATGCTTTATTTACTGTCTCTGGAATTTTAAAACCGATTTCAACTACACCTACTTGTCCGGCCCTTCTCACAATAGTTCTTCTTTCGCCCTGTTGTTTTGGCTCGACTGTGTACAATTGAGGAATCGGGTTAGGCGAAGAGGGAATCGATCCGTAATATTTTTTAACTAGCGAAAGCGCATCGTACGTTTTGAAATCGCCGATGATTGTAACCGTAGCATTGTTCGGCCAATAAAATGTATTATAGAACGCTCTTAACTTTGCCATCGGTACGTTTTCAATATCGGATTTCCATCCTATCGTAGGATGATGATAAGGGTGAGCGATAAATGCCGATGCCCAAACTGCAACATCGAGTGCATTGGAAGGATCGTTTTCACCGCGTTCGTATTCATTCCGAACAACAGTCATCTCCGCATCTTTATCTTCTTTCTTTAAAGATAGATTGTGCATCCTGTCTGCTTCAATTTGAACAGCAAGTTCAAGATAATTACTCGGGATGCTTTCGAAGTAGTTTGTTCGGTCGTTCCATGTCGTTGCGTTTATCCGCGCGCCAAGGTTGCCGAGAACTACATCGACATTATTTCCTTTTGCTTTGTTGAACTCAGGCGTTCCCTTGAACATCAAATGTTCAAGAAGGTGAGTCGCGCCTGTTGTTCCGGTCACTTCGTTTCGCGAACCGACATGGAAAGTAACCATGAATGTAGTTACCGGTGCAGAATGATCTTCCATTGTCAAAACGGAAAGACCATTCGAATCAAGTTTGTATTCGGTGATACCGCTCGCTTCTTTTACTTTTGAAAATCCTTCGGGAATGCTTTGCGCAGCTATAAAGGACGAACAAAGTAGAAAAGAAAGAGCGAATAGATTAAGCTTTTTAAACATATTTATACCCTTTTATGGATAAAGTTGATGATTATGTGACTTAGGTTTTGTTTTATAAAATGCGAGTAATTTTGGGAAAGCAATATTAAGTATGATCGGCTGCATTTGCGAGACGAATTTATGAAAATAATTGTTTGAAAAAAATGACAAGCCGGAAAATTCCAGGCAAAAATGAACAAAAACCTGACTAATTTTGTTAAATGATTTTAATGAAAAGTGTTGTGTTAAATTATTAGATTTGGCACGAAAATTAACGATCTTATGAAATTATACTACGTAACTTCGAAGAAATACCTGCTCCGTTTCCTAATAGGCTTGATGGTTCTGAACCTGATTCTTATTGAGTTTAATTCGGGCAAGGTTGTCAATAATTTAATAGCGGATGATCTTTCCTCAACACAAATCGCTATCCAGGATTCGCTTATCGGCAATCCTGCCGATTTTGAAAATCTGACTCAGAGTAGAGCTAAATCGAAAGTAAGTCTCGCTGTTTCTTCAGTTAACTTCTCCAGCACTACTTTAAATAGATATTTCATTCAGTCGATTACAAGACCACATCATAGAATAATCTCGCTTCTTTCATTACTGACACCGCAGTATTCAACCGACACATAGGTCTCCTGTTATACCCGCTATCGAAATAAATTCAAAAAATTTTTAACAGGAGATTACCATGGAAAATGTAAAAAAGGATAGAACCCTTGATTTTTCTTTTTACTTTTTGATGTTCTTAATTACCGGCAGTGTTGTGGTTTTTGTCGGGTATATTATATACGCACTTCTGTTTGCGTAAAAGGAATTTTGACGACGTAGCTTTCGAGCAACAAAGTAGTTATGTCACAATCTATTTTTCCGCATGAATGTTGAAATGAGATTACTTAGTTGATCAAACTCTATTAGAAATGAATCGTGTCCGTGTTCGGATTTTATTTCCGTATATTCGCCGTTCGGAATTTGCTGCGCAATTTCAATTTGCTCGAAAGCCGGGTAAAGAATGTCCGAACTTATCCCGACGCAGAGAGCCGGCATTTTTAAGTTGTTTAATACGTCGTTAATTTTCCCGCGGTCTCTTCCTATATCGTGATTATCCATTGCTTCGGTTACATATAGATATGTATTTGCATCGAAGCGGTTGATAAACTTTTCTCCCTGGTAACCGAGGTAACTCTCGACCGCAGTTAAGTTTTCTTTGTCGGGTTGTTTCTTTCTACCGAATTTATTTTGAAATGAAACGTTCGACCGGTACGAAATCATTGCAATCTTGCGAGCAAGGGACAATCCCTTTTCAGGCTGCTCGGAATAATCGCCATTGTTCCAAACCGGGTCGTTCTTGATCGCGCTTCGCGAAGCATCGTTTAAACCGATTGCCCACGCAGAGTGTGCCGAAGCTGTTGCAATCGGGATTATCGAATCAATCATATCCCCGAACATTACCGCCCACTCAAGTACCTGCATTCCACCGAGCGAACCGCCGGATAATGTTTTCAGTCTGTTTACACCGAGATATTTTAACAATTCCTTTTGAACTGTAATCATATCTCGAACAGATATTTGGGGGAAGGTTAGGTTATACTTTTTAGTTGTTCCCGGTATATGGCTTGAGGGACCTGTCGTGCCGTAACAGCTTGCAAGAAAGTTTGGACAGATTACAAAGTATTTGTCCGTATTGAATGTTTTGCCGGGTCCTATCAACGGGTCCCACCAGCCGGGTTTTTCGTAAAACATTTCGTTGTACTTACCGAGGAATTCCAAACCGGTTGAGTTTGTTACCTCATCTTCGCTTACGATACCGGCTGCATGTGAGCTTCCCGAAAGTGCATGGCAAATTAAAATTCCGTTTGTTCCATCGTTGTTAAGTTCGCCGTAAGTTTGATAAGCGACTGTGACATTCGATAAAACGGAACTGCTCTCGAGCAATAGGGGATTTCGCTCATTAAATAACTCAACGAATTGAGTGATTGGTTTCAACAATGGATTTTCCTTTTTTATAATCAGTTCCATATAACGACCTGTCAATTTAGCTTAAAGAGCGGTTTAAAATTATTTTTTTGTCTACACCGGCACACTGACTTTTTGTATTGCCTTGTTTAATGCCTGGTCGAAGTCATCTATAATATCTTCAATATGTTCGATTCCGACGGAGACGCGAACCTGTTCCGGTAAAACTCCCGATTGTTTTTGTTCTTCATCTGATAACTGTTGATGAGTGGTGGATGCAGGGTGAATCACCAAAGTCTTAGCATCGCCTACATTTGCCAACAAACTGGAAAGTTGAACATTATTTATAAATGACTTTCCGGCTTCGATTCCTCCCTTAATTCCGAATGCAAGCATGGAGCCGAACAATCCCTGTCGCAAATATTTCTTTGCATTCTCGTGGGATGGATGGGATTTTAATCCGGGATACCAAACCCATTCTACTGCCGGGTGAGATTCCAACCAATTTGCGAGAGTCAAAGCGTTTTCGTTGTGTCTTTCGACTCTTAACGATAATGTTTCCAATCCCTGTAAGAAAAGGAAAGCGTTGAAAGGCGAAAGAGCCGGACCGTAATCTCTGAGTCCTTCAACACGCGCACGAATTATGAAAGCAATGTTTCCGAATTGTGAACCTTTGCCGAATACTTCGTTGAAATTTAATCCGTGATATCCGGGTGAAGGTTCGGTAAAGATCGGGAATTTCCCGTTGCCCCAATCGAAATTACCGGAGTCGACAATGACGCCGCCAATTGAAGTGCCGTGACCGCCGATCCATTTGGTTGCAGACTCGACAATTATATCCGCACCGAAATCGATTGGACGTGCAAGATAGCCGGCTGCACCAAATGTATTATCGACAACCAACGGGATGCCGTGGCTGTGAGCAACTTTTGCAATTGCTTCAAAGTCCGGGATGTTCAACCTCGGGTTGCCGATTGTCTCAATATAAATTGCTTTTGTTTTATCGTCGATTAACTTTTCAAATTCTGCCGGATCGTCTCCATCGACGAACTTGGTATTTATTCCAACGCGGGGAAGTGTAACTTTGAATAGATTATACGTTCCACCGTAGAGATAACTTGTCGAGACAATATTGTCCCCGGCTTTTGCAAGTGTGGTCACTGCAAGATGTTCTGCCGCCTGTCCGGAAGCAGTAGCAAGAGCAGCAGCTCCTCCTTCAAGTGCAGCAATCCGTTTTTCGAAAACATCCGTTGTCGGATTCATAATTCGCGTATAAATGTTTCCAAATTTTTGCAGCGCAAACAAGTCCGCCGCATGTTGCGCATCGTTGAAGTTATACGATGTTGTTTGATAGATCGGTACCGCGCGTGAATTTGTTGCCGGATCCGGTTCCTGACCCGCATGCAGCTGCAAGGTCTCATATTTATATGTTTTTGTTTTTCCGTTTGAACCCATTTTGGTTCTCCTTCTGTTTATATGATTAAGATTAATTAGTCGTCAAAGTTCAAAAAAAAACCTCTCCGGGAAAGATCCAGAGAGGTTTTAAAATTCCTTCAACTTATCTTTCCCTAAATTATTAGGGCAGGAGGTAGCACCATTCCGTTATAAACGGAGGGTTGCCAAGGTGTCGTCGGGCCTGATCCCTCAACCTTTCTCGATAAGAGTCTTATCACCACTATATGAAAGAACATCTTTGAGTATTAAAAAGCCCTTCATATAGAAGGGCCGACTCAAATTTTATTTCAATTTTTTATCGCAACCCTTCGGCGAAATATGTGTGGCGCATGTAACACATACACATATTCATAATTTGGTTTGCGATATTTGAACAGCCGATCTTCATTTTAGTGGTGCAAAACATACTATATTTTTTTAGTCGTGTCAAGGAATTTATTGGATTAAAATGCAAGGTAATGTAGGAAGTTTGTTTATTTATGCCGAAATATGCACGAATACGAATATTTATTGATTGGTTATCCGGCATTTAAGATGAATTCTTTTAACTCGGTGTAGTTATTTTTTATGGCGATCGATTTTTTCTCTTTGTGCATAATACTTTTGAGACTATCCGGTAGTTCAACTTTTTTACCAATTGCTTTTTCGACTACGTCGTTAAATTTTCCGGGATGAGCAGTTTCAAGAACGATCCCGCAGCGCTTTTTATCTTTAGTTGATTCGTAGTATTCTTCCAAAGCAAGATAACCAACAGCACCGTGAGGATCGAAAAGATAATTGCAACTGTTGAATACGTTTTTAATAGCCGCAAGAGTTTCACTATCGGAAAAACTTCTTGAGAAAATCACGCTGCGGATTAAGTCGATATTGTGTTTGTATAATTCATTTATTCGTGCGATGTTGCTCGGGTTGCCGACGTCCATAGCATTTGAATATGTTTTTACCGAAGGTCTCGGTGAAAATTTCCCGGTTCCAACATATTCTGTGAAAACATCGTTCGAGTTTGTAGCTGCAATAAATTTGTGAACCGGCAGACCCATTTCTTTTGCGAATAAACCGGCAGTTAAATTTCCCAAATTACCGGAAGGAACGGAAATTACCGGCTCGTCTTTGTTTTCATTCAATTGTTTATACGCTTCTATATAATAGAAACTTTGGGGTATCAGCCGGGCAATGTTAATTGAATTAGCCGAACTGAGATTTTTTTTGCCGGTCAATTCTTTATCAACGAAGGCGCTCTTTACCATTTCTTGGCAGTCGTCGAAAGTGCCTTCGACTTCTATCGCAATAATGTTTTGGTCGAGAGTGGTAATTTGTTTTTCCTGTATCTCGCTTATTTTTTTGCTCGGATACAAAACATATACTTTGATTCCGTTTACTCCAAGAAATCCGCTTGCGACAGCGCTGCCCGTATCGCCGGATGTTGCAACGAGTATGTTCAATTCTTGGGAATTATTTTTAACGAAGTGTTCCATTACCCTTGCCATAAACCTAGCGCCGAAGTCTTTGAATGCAAGCGTGGGACCGTGAAATAATTCCAGCACGAAAATGTGATCATCAATTTGTTCTAAAGGAGCAGGAAACGTTATTGCCTTTTCAATTATATGTTGAAGATTTGCGTCGTCTATTTCATTTTCAACAAATTTTTTTGAAACGTTGAACGCAATTTCCCGGAAAGAGTAAGATTTAAGATCAGCAAAAAATTTTGGTTCGAGTTTTGGAATCTGAACAGGCAAGAAAAGCCCGCCGTCGCCTGCGAGTCCCGATAAAACCGCATCACGGAAACTCACCACATTTTGTTTGTTAACGTTACTGTAGTATTGCATTCTCTAACCTATTACAAGCGGACCGTCATTATTGATTTTCGAGACGTACAATTGAGATTTTATATTCAGCTTGTTAAGCTCTTTCTTCATGGCTTTACCGATTTGTGCAGAATTTTTTTCCGATTTTCCGAAAGCAAAGATTGAGGGCCCCGAACCGGAAATGTTACATCCATATGCACCTGCATCTAAGGCAGCTTTTTTGATTTCATAATACGCCGGTATCATTTTGCCTCTTACCGGCTCGGCAATCTTATCGTTGATTGCTTTCCCGATCAATTTAAAATCAGAAGTATACAAACCTGAAATCAAAGCACCGACGTTTCCGAAGTGAGCCCGTGCATCTTTCAAGCTAATTTTTTTGCTGATTAGTTTTCTCGATTCTGCAGTATTTATTTCAACTTCGGAATGAAGTATAACTGTGTGAAGTGATTTCGGAGCTTTTATTTTTATAATGTCGGTCGGGTTGTAGTCCCGGATTAAAATAAATCCGCCGAAAAGGGAAGGTGCTACATTATCAGCGTGAATTGCCTTGCTTGCAATAAATTCCCCGGCTAAAGCGAAAGGCAGCAACTCTTTTCGTTTGAACGGTTTCCCCAAAATTTCATTGACTGCAAAAACTCCGGCAACCGCGCTTGCAGCACTTGAACCCAACCCGCTGCATAAGGGCATTTTCTTTTTTATTTCGATATCGAATCCTTGCTTCGTATTCAGTGCTTTCAGCAATGCAGCAATAGCTACCGTAGCTGTGTTCGATTTGGCATCTTTCGGAAGTTCGGCATGATCGCCGGTAATCTTTTTGATTCTCAGTTCTTTGCGGTTATTCGGTTTTACTGAAATTTCATCGCCCAAACCGAATATTGCAAATCCTATTGTGTCGAAACCGCATCCGACATTCGATACACTGGCAGGTGCAAAAACCTTAACCGAACTTTTCATACAACACCGTCCAGCATGCCTTTCGCTTTCATCAATTCGGCGATAAGAATTGTTCCGCCTGCCGCACCGCGCACCGTGTTGTGCGAAAGAACGACAAACTTGTAATCGAAAAACGGGTCTTCTCTAAGTCTACCGACGGATGCCGCCATTCCTTTTTCAATATTGCGATGGAGTTTCGGCTGCGGAAATCTATCCTCACTGAAATAGTAAACCGGTTTAACCGGTGCCGAAGGAAGAGACAATTTCTGCGGTTCACTTACGAAGTTTTCCCATGCTTTAATAATTTTTTCTATGCTCGGTTTCTTTTTGAATTTTATCTGCACACATTCTGTATGTCCGTCTATCACTGCAACCCTGTTACACTGTGCACTTATTTTTATATCTGCGAGTTCTACTTTTCCGTTTTTGAGTGTGCCAAAAATTTTTAACGGTTCGGTTTCCATTTTCTTTTCTTCGCCTGAGATAAACGGGACAACGTTTTCAAGAATCTCCATGCCCGGTATCCCCGGGTAACCCGCGCCGGAAATAGCTTGAAGGGTTACAACGTTTATC
>CAZRIQ010000027.1:0-13791 GCA_964600175.1 uncultured Melioribacter sp.
TCGTACCACAATGTTAATAGTAGGTTGTTAATACCGGACGGCGGCTCCGGTTTGTTCAATGATATTTTATATTCTTCAAAACTCATTTCTTCTTACTATTAATGTAGGTAAATCTTTAACCAATCAATATTGTATGAAGTCTGATTAAAAATAAATATCGGCTTTCAATTATAAATGAGTTGACCCTAACTTTCAATAATGTTAAAATAATATCAACGAATTTCCGGTCAATCGTTTAAAGGAGTATGAAATGACGGATTCGTTTCAAATAAAGTTAATGTTCCTTCTGCTAAGCCAGCTGAAATTTCCGCAAAGATCATTCAAAACTCTTTATATAAATATTTTCTTTTTACCATTTATCGGCAAAAGGTAGACGAATTAGAGTAAAAAATAAAAACAATAGAGGAGAGATAGAAATGAAACGTCTGCTCTATTTTATAATCTTTGTCATTCTTTTCTTTTTTACCTGTGGAATTACAATTGCACAGGAGATTTCAATTTGCAAATTGATCGGCAAATCGACGAATGAAGTAATAAGACAATATGGAAAACCAATTCACCAGGATATGAGCAATCCCGCAATGCAGTGTATGTTCTATAAAACAAAGGATTACCAGCTCGTTTTTGTTGCAAACAAAGAGGGAGTTTATCAAGCCGAAGGAAACCTAAGTTATGGATCTAAGAGGAATGCGGGAAAAGCGATCACAGGATTTTTATCCGACTGCGGCGAGAAAGGAATGAAGATCGATACTGTAAACGCAGATGAGTTTAATGTCGATGGCGATAATTTCAAGATGAACATAGTATTGTTCCAAAATACTTCTTCGAACAAATACGAGATTAAAGTAAAGGCGAATAGATCAGGCGGTTAAAAAGAACCGGCTGTAATTAGTCTTTTTCTATATACTCTAGAAATTCTACCGGCGCACCGTTTTCTATTATGAAGGCAACTCTAATTCCTTCGGATGGTGAATTCGGTTCGATCAAAAGTTCTTTTTCTTTGATTGCCTCTTCAAGATTATCAACTCTGAATGCTACATGCGGAATTGTTTTAACTATTTCCGGCAGCGGGGAATCATCCTCGAAACGCATCCATTCTATGTTATACTCGCTTTCTTCATAGCCGGAAACGTAAACTTTGAATTCCTCTAAGTAAGTTTCGTTATCCCGCTTTACTTTTGTAGGTATTCCCAGGTGATGGTATTCAAGTGCAGTTTGAACCGGGATCATATCGTCTTTGTCTAAAGTTATTCGATTTTCCATTTACAAAATTCCAAATTGAGAGAAGTGGTGAGTCACATGCTTTCCGTGGAATACTTCCCATTCTTCTTTGTTTAGTTCCCCGAATGTTGGATTAACCGGGTTTGCATCGGGATTGTTTTCAAAATAAAGATAGTAATTATTTATTTCACTTTTCAAAATTTCTTTTGCTTCTTCCAACGATTTGTATTCAAGCGGAAGTAAATCTTCCCCAATAATTGGGTTTACAAAATTCTTCGGCAATGGTCTGGAACTTAATAAGAAACGTTTTAGTGTTGGGAGTTTCTCTACAGGGCTGAAACACTCAACCTTTAGCGTGCCGTTGCACATCTTAAATGATACAATCAAATGTTCAACCATGTGCTGCGGAGTCATCTTTCCCCACAATGGTTTTTGAGTTTCATTCAAAGAATTTAATTTTTCAACTTTCGATAAAAGATTTGCTTCCACCTGGAAACCCCTAAAAATTTTTAGATTGTTCTTACCATGCGTGAAAAAAGTGAAAGTCCGGGATCGGTAAGAAAGCGGACAAACAACTTAGACCACGATTTGTGTGAAACGAGATTGTTGTAGAATTCCGGTGCTGTGTCTTTAATCTTCGGCAGATTATTCCATGGTATCGACGGGAAATCGTGATGTTCATTGTGAAAGCCGACGTTCAGGGCCACAATATTTAAAGGTCCGTAATAGCTGTACGTTTCCTGCGGAGGAAATGTAAGATAATGCTCTTGAACCCAACGCGCACCGAGCGGATGCAATCCGATTGAAAATGCAAACGATAAGAAGAGATAGAGAAAGGAATACCAGCCGAAGTAGACAACCATGAGAACATCGATACCGAATATTACAATCCAATTGACGAGTGTCCAGGAACTCATAAATTTTATTTCTTTTAATCTTGGCGGACGCAATGCCTGGAACAGGGCAAAGAACAAAAGCCAAAATGTTTTACCGAAAAACGAATTGCCGACAAGCTTTGCTTCCCATTTGCTTGCAATGTCTGCATCCAGGTAATAATTCCCTTGATATGCATGATGTTTTAAGTGATAAGTTCTAAACGAGATTGCACTCGGAACTGTGTTGGAAAAATCGGCAATGATACTGATGATCATATTCAGCGGTCGGCTTTTAAAGATTAAATTGTGACTGCATTCATGAATCAAAACAAACAAGGCGTGATTTGCAAACGCACCAATTAAATAGGCGGTAATTAGTATGACCCAGAATGGTTGGTTTCTTAGTGTAATGGCAATACCGAGCTGCATTGCTACAACCGATAAAACTATCACTGCGCTGAAGGGGTTTCTTGCAATTAGGTTTCTTACTTCCGGATGCTGCTTTAGAATTGCTCTCGTTCTCTCTTTGTGAGGTTCGGGAGTTGATGTAATTGAAAATTCTTTCTTAAAATTTTTCATCGCCGGTTTCAGGTTAGTTTGAACCAATAGTTAATTACCCGGATAGATTTAACAATTAAAGGTAGAAAGAGGCAGATACTAAATCAACCGTTGATTTTTATTCATGTATTATATGATTTGAAAGTTTTGTTCATTGTTGGTCGATATCACTTAAATTTTCCATTAGTTAAGAATTTGCTTGAAGAAAGAGATATTTATCTTTATCATAAATAGAAGGATATCGGTCTTTTGTGTAAATCTTACTTCTTTTCCGCTTTTTTAACAAAACAAATAGGCAGATGGGTCAACAACAGCTACTGTTAATTGCTCTTGGTGTAATTGTAGTCGGTGTTATGATTGTTACCGGGATGGGAATTTTTAATGCTTATTCCGAAAGTACCAGTAGGGATCAGCTTGTTCAAACTCTAAATAGCCTTGGTATGATAGCTTATGAATACTACAAAAAACCGGCGGCACTTGGAGGTGGCGGGGGTGATTTTAGCGGTTGGAAATTGCCGGATAATTTTAAGAAATATGAGGAAGGAAAAATTTCCGCAAGTGTTAACCGCAACCGTGTTAGGCTGAACGGCAGGGGAACAGTTACAGGAAAAAACGGAGAAACTGTTATCCAGATAATTGCAACAGTTAATTCCGGTGGGGTAACAATTCAAATGAAAAATTAATTATTATTGAAGACGATACTTGAACTCTGAAAACACCAATTACATAATTTACCTCGTTGAGCTTGCCCAAAGAGGAAGACAAAACGCTTACATTGATCTTTGTGAGATCAATTTAAGAAGCGTTTACTTAATTTGTACAAGACTGCTTGCCAACGAGAAAACAGCGAGGGAAATTTCTACCCGTGTTTTTATAAACGCATGGGATACGATGAAAGAATTTGACCTTAACCAATCTTTTGCATTGTGGATTAAAGAGATAGCCGTTAAAGAATCTTTGATTGACCTGAATAAAGACAACGAGGAACATAATCAAAAAGCGGGTCCGAAAGGATTTTTTACTAAAGAAATTGAATTTACGATAGCGCAATTGGATAAAGAACAGCGGGCAATATTTGTTCTCCACGATATCGAAGGTTATACTTATGAAGAGATTTGCGAGTTTATGCCCGATCTTTCAAACGATGAAATAAAATCAATCTTGATTGAAACAAGAAAACTCCTGATGGATAAATTGTCCGTATGACGTGCGAAGAAGTTAAACTTAGTCTTCATGATTTTTTTGATGAGCTTTTAAGTACATCCGAAAAAAGGGAAGTAGAAGCGCATTTACGTACTTGTACCGATTGTTTGGAAGAATACAAAAGACTTAGAAAGTTTTTTAATATACTGAAAGACCTTCCTTATAATATCGACCCCCCCTCCGAAATAATAACAAAAGTTTCATCTGAGCTGCTCGCAAGAAGCACCAAAAGCGCGCAGGTTGGAAAGGAAATACCCAAAAAACATTTAAAGAAACTGAAAAGAGAAAGAGAACGTCAGGAGAAAAGATTAAAAGCGTTAAAAGGGGCGGCTCGGAAAAGTACCGTTGCAACTACGGCAATATCTACAAGGGTTTATCCCGGGCTGTCATCGATAAAATACGATCTTAAAAAAATTATTTTTATTCTTACACCGTTGATACTGATTGGTGCCGGGTATTTACTTTTGGATTACATGAAATATAATTCCCCTTGGAGAGTAAGGGGAGTGGAAGGTCAGTATTTCATAAACGGGAATCTGGAAAATTCCGGCAAGCTTTCGCAAGGGCAAACATTTCTAACAGGCAACAACTCTAAAGCGATTATCAACGTTCCTAAAGTTGGCAGGCTGGAAGTCGATCCGAATACTCTTTTGCAGCTTATAAAAGCGAAAGACGGAAGCAACACCATTATGCTTAAGGTGGGAATGATTAGGATTGTAACGGCTGAAGATCTGCCCGACCTAATAGTTACTATCAAAAAGTTAAATATTGTGGATTACGGGGGAGTATATACAATTAATGTGGATGACAACGGGAGTGTTGATTTAAAGGTCGAATCCGGTGATGCGGTTGTAAATTATAATAATGTTAAAACTTATGTGAGCGGGGGATACGTCTGCAATATTTTAAAAGGCGTAAAAGTCGGTACACCATACCGTGAGGATGCACCGGAAGAATTAAAAGAAGAAGTGAAAAAATTTGATAATGGAAGTAATAATGCCACATCTATTGATAAAATCATAAGGTATGCCCGTCAATCCGACGCATTTACTCTATTCGATCTCATTAAGAAAACCGCACTTCTTGAACGGGGAAAGTTATTCCAAGCAATTGCCAATTATTTCCCGCCCCCCGAAAGTGTCACTAAGAATGGGATAATGGAACTCGATAAAAAGATGCTGTTGCAATGGTGGGAAGATATCGAGTGGCAGCTCTAACCAAACCTGCTTTTTTATTTCCCGGATGTTGAATCGTAAGTGAAAGTCGGAAGGCGCATCGTTCTGTAAAATTTCCAGTTGTTGCCTCTCTGCCTCTGGAGTATTCTTAAACTCCTCTCAGTGTAAATAGTTGCAGGGAATTTACCGTACGGCATTTCGAATTCGCCTTTAATCCTGGCAAAACCGAGATCACCCGAAACCTGTACCTCTTCAATTGTAAGTTTCCATTTTCCGCCCGGGTATTGGGACATATATTGCGACAACTCGGATCTTACGTTATCGACCCCGGTTATGTCGACGTCTTCCGGGCTCGACTCTATGTAGTCGTCGGTATAAAGAGTGATTAAACTTTCAAGGTCGCCGTTATTGTAGAAATTTTCCCATCGTTCGACTGTTTTTGTCAGCTGTGCTTCGTCTGTACGCAAAGACTTTCTTTCGGTTTCCGGTACTTGTTTGGTACACTGAACAAGTACGAATGAAATTAATATTATTGATATGGAGTATTTAAACGTTGGTAAGACCCCTTTCACCGCAACAATCTCCTTTGCCTGATGCTAAAATAATAAAACTTTTGTCGAATAATCATTTCTCCGGTGCGGAAACGTTAGGTGCTGATTATGTGTGCCAAATTTTTTCCATGTAAAAAGAAATGTATTTCGCAATAATTTTTTATTTGTCAATATTAAAGTGGTTGTTACAGCGTTTGGAATCAGACTGGGATGCTTTTTATAAATAAACAACAAAAACTAGAAAGGGTTTTTCATCCTGCCGCATTAGCGGGCTGTAACAACCGTTATAATTTATCAATCGTATAATAACACATCAATTTTTTCTGTGATTTAAGTTCTACTTCCTGCCGCAACATATTTTCTATATCTTTTTCAAGTGGTTATATTAATAACAGAGATTCTCTGTATTTGTATTGGAAAAGAAAATCACTGCTGTGCCCCGGATTAGAATGAAATTATTTTTCGTTTCTATATTGGTTTTTATCTTCTTCTCGAATGCTTACTCGCAGCAACTATATATCTGCTCGGGTTACACTGAAGAAGGGGAACCGATCGATGCGTCGATCCAGCTTACAATAACTCCTCACCAGAACAATAATTATTATATCCTATTCGATAACATACTCCCTTTTAACAGGGATGAGGTACTGTTTATTTTTTTTGACAAAATTGATAAGAGTGGAAAGTCACCGTTCGACAGTAAAGTTATTAATGTTGAAAGAGGAAAGACCTGGGCGGTGTTTAACTATTCGTTTAAGGAAAGCGGTAAGTATGAAATTTATTTGATTGACAGCAGTAACAAAAGACTTGCTACCACGCGAATTACCGTTTGGGAAACTTTAAAGACCGATTTTGAATCGATGTTCGCAAGGTCGTTTTATTACGCTAATACGGAAGTAGCTTTCTGCCAAACTGTTTTCTTAGGGAAACCGGTCAATCCGTTCACCTCCTGGTCTCTTTCTAAAAACGGAAATGACTTTTGTGTTTTTCTTAAGTGCAGCAAGTCATTCAACACAAACATTTTTACCGTACAGGTTTGGAAGAGAAAAAACAGCCCGGTGGAGTATGATCAGTATCTGGCGACAAAAAAATATTTGATAACAAAAGGATGGGATTACGCATTTTTCAATTATAAAATTTATCGTCCCGGCGATTACAAATTTATTATCTTTAATGAAAAGGAAATATTGATCAAATCAGCATATATTACAA
This sequence comes from uncultured Melioribacter sp., assembly GCA_964600175.1. GTDB lineage: Bacteria > Bacteroidota > Ignavibacteria > Ignavibacteriales > Melioribacteraceae > Pyranulibacter. Next base: position 6,796 of record CAZRIQ010000027.1, read on the forward strand.
TTACCGAATAAAAAATTTGGTGCACGATGAAGGGTATAATATTAGCAGGCGGCTCCGGAACAAGACTTTATCCTATTACAAAAGTTTACAGCAAGCAATTAACCATAATTTACGATAAACCGCTTATCTACTATCCGTTATCCGTTTTGATGCTAGGCGGTATAAAAGAGCTGCTGATTATATCAAACGAAGAAACGATCCCCCTCTATCAAAAACTTTTCAATGACGGTTCCAGCATCGGGATGAAAATTCAGTATGCAGTTCAAAAAACTCCGGGGGGTATAGCAGAAGCTTTTATTATCGGCGAAGAGTTTATCGGCAAGGATTTGGTATCGTTAATCTTGGGCGACAATATTTTTTACGGCAAATTCGATTTCTTCTATAAAGCGGTTAAGTTGACTAAAAAAGGGGCGACAATTTTTGCTTATCAGGTAACCGACCCCCAAAGATACGGTATAGTTGAATTCAACAAGAAAGGTTTGGCCGTATCTATTGAAGAGAAGCCCAAGGTTGCAAAATCGAATTTTGCGGTTCCGGGACTTTATGTCTACGATAATAGAGTTGTTCAAATTGCAAAATCATTAAAGCCGTCGAAGCGGAACGAGCTTGAAATTACCGATGTGAACAAGGCATATCTGAAAAGGAATGAATTGCGTGTTGAGAAAATCGGCAGGGGTGTTGCCTGGCTCGATACGGGAACGCCCGAAGCACTTTTGCAGGCTTCCAACTTTTTCGGAATAATTGAAGATAGGCAGGGACTCAAGTTTGCATGCATTGAAGAGATCGCTTACCAGAGGGGCTTTATCAGCCGGCAGAAATTTAAAAATGTAATTAAAAAACTGCCTGAATCTTCCTACAAAAATTATCTCGAACGAATTTTATCAGAATGAATAAGTAGTCAGTTTCCCTTAAAATTGTCTGTTTATTTATTTGTTATTATAGTTCTAATTCCATAAAATAATTTTAATATCTGCCGTTTATATAAAAATTGAGGCTACTTTTAATAAAGTTTGTTATTTTTAGTTAAAAGGTTGAATAGCATAGAATTAGCCTTATCAAAAAGAGAAACGAATGGGACTTTTGTCAACTAAATCAAAATCCGAACTGGAAAAACTGATCGAAGAAAATGACGAGTTGAAAAACACTCTTCATACAGTCCTGCAGAAACATACCAGTCATTTGGAATTGGAGAACAAGCTGACCGAAGCGAGAAAAGAACTTGCGGCGGTATCCAAGACTTTGGAACAAAAGAGAAACGAAATAAAAGAATCGAATGGGGAATACAAAGAGTTAACCGCAAATTTAGAGCAAATCAAAAAAGATATTGCAAATCTTACTGAGCAGAAAAACAATCTTGAAAAGACAGTAAAAACCTACTCGGAAGAAGCGAAAGATTACGAAAGCAAATCTCAGGAGTATAGAGCAAGAAAAGCGGAGCTTAATCTTATCGAGGAAAGATATAAAGAAACGAATGCCAAGTTTGAAAAGATTCACGGCGAATACATTACGTTAAATGAAAAAGTTAAAGCTCTTAGGGAAGAGGAAGAACGAATCCAGAACGATTTGAAAAATCTGTCCGAGTATGATTCGTCGATTCAACAGTATAGAGAGCAACTCGATGGGTTGAAAAGCGAAGAGAGCCGCCTCGAGGAAAAAGTAAAAAGCCTCGATGATAAAATTTCATTGAGCGAAGAAATAAAATCCAACCTTGAATTGGCACTTTCAACTATGGTTGGTCAGCTTGCTGAAAAGGAAAGAATCTATTCCGATTTCAATGCCAAGAAAGAAGCGATCATAGAAGATATTAGGAGTTATCAACGAGAGTATGACGAGCTTTCCGTGAAGCTGAATTCGCACGCTGAAGAACTCAAGAAACTTGAAGGAGAAATCGACTCATTACTAGATAGAAGAGATACTCTCAGCGGTGAAGCTAAAAAGTTTGAAAGTATAAAAAATGATTTGCAGGATAGAATTCTCAATTTAAGAAAAGATGATGAACGTTTATCGGCAATCTCTAAAGTTAAGCAGGAAACGCTGGAGACACTTGAGAAAAGAAAATTCCAATTGGAAGAAAGTCATTTGTCGGTTGAAAGAACTTTTTCCGATTCGATAAAAAATTATACAGATGAACTGAGCGCTGCAAAAGAGAAAGTTAATTCGATAAAACATGAGATATTGGAAAAGGAAAGGGAGCTCTCAGCCAAGGAAAAACAATTGATAGAGAAAGCAACACAGATTGCCGAATACAGCGGGCTCTCTAAAGTTCTTCAGAAAGAACGAATCGCATCGGAACAAGTGATTGAGAACTTGAAAGATGAACAAGAAGAATTGAACGAAGCTGTTTCTTCGCTTAAAGATTCTATTTATAAACAGAAAATTTACCTGCATGATCTGCAAACCGACTCCGAAAATATCGAACTTAAAAAAGCTACCCTTGAGAAAGAACTAAAGCAGCTTATACTTCAATCCGGAACCAACTTTTCCGTTCTGGAAGAAAACAAACAAAAACTTTTACAGGATATTTTTGAAAACAACAGGAAACTGGAAGAACTTCATGCACAGGTCGCCCAAGCAAAAGATGATTTGAGAAATACAAGACTGGAAATTGCTAATGCGGAAAAAGAGAAAGAGGAATTCACATCGAAAATATCAGAACTGATTGCAGTCGAAAAAAGTTTGAAGAATAACATCAGCGAACTTGAACAGCAGTTATCGGACTTAAAAGACGGCGATAAAGAAAATGACAATGAGAGTGAGGAAGAAAGGAAGGAGGGAGAATAAAAGTTTTAACGATCCTTAAGTGAATATACTTTGTGTCCGCCTCGTTTTGATTTTATTCTTTTTAAAACTATTTTGCACCCACAACCATCGAATAAAATCATAAAGAAAATTAAAAATGAAAAACAAAATTAAGTACTCGATATATACTGCTATAGCCGCAGCGCTTTTAACTTTTTCGGGGAACACTCACATCCAGAATAAAACAAACCAAGCAAAAATCGATTCTACAAGGTATATGCAGAATCCGAACTACGAACTACAGATTAAAATGTTCGATATTTATAAAACGAAACAAGCCGACATTGTTATGTTCGGGAACTCACTGACGCACGGTGTAAATTGGAATGAGCTGCTTGGCAGATCCAATGTTGTAGAACGCGGAATTCCCAGCGATGTGCTCGATGGTTTTCTTGCCAGGATGAGTTACATTTATAGACTGAAACCCAAGATATGTTTCATTCTGGGAGGATTAAACGACATTTATAATTGGACACCCGTCGAAAGGATTTATTTTAACTATATTCGGATAATAAGTGGCTTGAAAAAAGCTGGTATAAAACCTGTAATTCAATCTACGGTCTATGCTGGGAGAAATTGGGGTAAAGACTGGGGACTTAAACCGGAAAACAATTTAGGAAGAAACCTGGAAGTTGATAAATTAAATACTCTTCTCTCCGAATATGCCCGTGAAAACAATATCGATTACATCGATCTCAACTCTGAAATGTCCACGGGCGATCATTTCTTAAAACCCGAATTAACTTGGGACGGAGTTCACTTCAATGCCGCCGGTTTTAAGATTTGGGGAAGAGAAGTTGAAAAACTTTTAAGAAAATATAACATGTAAACCTTTTCGTGATTTTAGAAAGGATGAAAATGGATAACAAGTTTAGACAACCGCTTTATATTTTAGCTCTCACAATAGTTCTATTGTTCTTCGCTTCGTTCGTCAAGATTGATTTTCAATTTTGGGGACTACAATTGAGAAACGTTGATATCTTTTCTGATATCAAAACCGATAACAACGGCGAGCTTCAAAACAGCGTCTATCCTGAAAACGATAATAAACTTTTAGCGTTCAATGAATTTAATAATGCGGGCAGGCAAAGTTTGAATTACGCTTCGCTCAATATTTTTCCTACCGATGCTTTAAGCGACGTTCTTTTTGTCAGTTTGAACCCGCAAGGCAAGTTTGAACCGATTAGCGGGAACGCTGCACAACTTGATAAGTTTTTCCGCGCTCTGAAAAATTCAAGAAACCAAATCGTTCGTGTTGCTCACTTTGGAGATTCGGCGATTGAAGGTGACCTGATCACGGCTGCTTTGAGAGAAGTACTTCAGAAGAGATTCGGCGGTAATGCAGTCGGCTGGCTCGGTATAACTTCACAGGATATTTCTTTTAGAACTACTACAAGACATGCGTTCTCAGGTAACTGGGAAACAGGAGCTTTATATACAAGCAACCCGAACGGACTTCCGATGGGTATGAGCGGTGAATGCAATGTGCCGCAGGGCAATTCCTGGGTTAGTTATGAAACTACAAGATCAAGAAGTAACCTAAGAGATTTCAGTCTTGTACGGCTTTTCTACTCTCATGCAAAAAGTTCTCAAATCTATTATTCGTTCGATCATGGTTCTAAGCAATCGGCAACGTTGAGAACCGGTGACGATATTCAAGAACTGCGGTTGAATCCTTCGCGCAATGTAAGGTCGGTGAAAATAGAATTCCCCATGAAAGACCAGGGATATTTTTACGGGGTTAGCCTTGAAGACCAACCGGGAGTTTATGTAGATAACTTCCCGCTGCGTGGGAACACCGGCGTTGACTTGCTGAAGATTGATGAAAGCACATTAAAACAGTTCGACAAATTTTTTAATTATAAGTTGATTATACTCGAGTTCGGGATGAACATCGCCGGAACGAGAAGAACGGATTATTCCTGGTACGAGAGAGAAATGGTAAAAGTAGTTCAACATTTCAAGAGTGCTTTCCCGCAGGCAAGTCTCTTATTGATAGGTGTTTCCGATAAAGCAATGAAGAGAGGTTCTTCTTTTGTAACCGATCCCACAATTTTCGGTTTGATGGATGCGCAGAAAGGAATTGCACAACAAACTAACATTGCAATTTGGAGTATGTACGATGCAATGGGCGGGGAAAATTCGATGCCGAAATGGGTGGATGCAAATCCCCCGCTTGCATATAAAGATTATATCCACTTCAATGAACAGGGTGCACAGAAAATTGCGGAACTGCTTACCGACGCTTTGATGAGTGAATACAATAAATTCAAGTAATAAATATGGACGATATTCATTTGGATAATTTCAATACTCTTTGGGAACGCTGGCAGTACAATGCAGAGAGAATTCCCGATAATGATGCTGTTGTCCATTGGAAAGCAGGTGAAGAACCGTTTAGATGGACTTTTAAAAACCTCCTTGAAACCGCAAAAAAATTTTCCGTTAAAATAAAAAAGATCGGCATTAAGAAAGGCGATGTCTGTGCAATTATCATCAGGCATAACCGCAATTTCTACCCGCTCTACCTCGGTATATCGAGATCGACTGCGCTGCCTGCCGTGCTGGCTTATCCAAACCCGAGACTGCATCCCGACAAATTCCGGCAGGGGTTGGAAGGTATGTCCCAGCGTTCCGGGCTGGATTATATTTTCACCGAACGTGAACTCGAACCGGTTATCCGTCCGCTGATTGAAAAACCCGGCAGTACAATTAAAGCTGTTTATTATCCTTTGGAATGGGATCTTGAAAAAGAGTTTGATGAAAAAATTGATGCGGAGATCGAACAAGAACAAAAAAATGTCAAATCGACCGAACCTGTTCTGCTGCAACACTCGTCCGGCACAACGGGTTTACAAAAGCCGGTTGTCCTTTCTCACCGTGCTGTTCTCAGGCACGTTGAGAATTTCGGTGTTGCGTTAAAAGTAATGGAGAAAGATAAAGTTGCAACGTGGCTTCCTTTGTATCATGATATGGGACTTATCGGTGCTTTCCATATTCCCCTTGCATTTGGAATTACTTCGATTCAGATCGATCCGTTTGAATGGGTTTTAGCCCCTATAATTTTACTCGAAGCGGTTACAAAAGAAAAAGCAACAATGAGCTTCCTCCCGAATTTTGCTTACAATATTTTTGCAGATAAAATTCACGACGATGAACTTGAAGAGATTTCGCTGGAAAGCTTACGCATCCTGGTAAATGCAAGTGAGCCAATAAGACACGACAGTCATGCAAAATTTTTAGAGAAATATACAAAGCACGGTTTCCAACCAAATGCGCTTACGGGAATGTATGGTATGGCTGAAGCAACACTTGCTGTTATTCAAACTGAACCGAATACGCCGATAAAGGAAGTTGTCGTCAACAGGAAAGAGTTGTCTAAAGGAGTGGTTAAGTTAGCTGATGACGATTCGGTAAAAAGAGTTTGTGTTTCTTCCGGTAAAGAAATTCCTGGCTGTACGCTTCGTATAGTTGATGAAAACAGAAAGGATTTGCCGGACGGAGTGGTAGGTGAAATTGCTGTCAAGTCTGTTTCAATGTTCGACGGATACCGGAACTATCCTGAGAAAACAGCCGAAGTCGTTGAAAACGGCTGGTACTTTTCCGGCGATTACGGATTCAAGCATGACGGTGAATATTTTGTTATAGGAAGAAAAAAGGATATTATAATTGTTGCCGGGAAAAATATTTACCCGGAAGATATTGAGGATGCGGTGAATCAAGTACCAGGTGTAATTCCGGGGAGGGTTATTTCATTTGGCGAAGAAGATGAATTACTCGGCACGGAACAAGTGAGTGTAGTTGCAGAAACAAAAGCGGAAAGCAATGATGACAAAAGCAAACTGAGGCTTGCAATTCTTAAAGCGGGAATGACTATTGATGTCAATATTCATAAAGTTTACCTTGTGCCGCCACGCTGGCTTATTAAAAGCTCTGCCGGCAAACCAAGTAGAAAGGCAAACAAAGAAAGATTAGCAGACGGTAAAGATCAACATGTTTGGAGCAGATAAATGATATCACCCGAATTAAAAAAAGTTATTTTGAAAGAACTTAACCTCGACGATTTCGATCTCCAGGACGAAACAACCGCTCCCGAGGTCCCGGGATGGGATTCGTTGAACCACATCAATATTATTCTTGCAGTTGAAGAAAATTATAAAGTTAAGTTCAAGAGTTATGAAGTTCTTCGCCTGAAGA
>CAZRIQ010000028.1:0-13721 GCA_964600175.1 uncultured Melioribacter sp.
ATAATCTACACCGGAATCTTTTGCTCTGTTGATAACTGCTTCCAGGTCACCGTTGAAATTTGGGTAGAATAAATGTGCGTGTGTATCTATAAACATTCTTTCCCTTTTTTAAATTCTGAGAGGCGAAGCGACCCTGCCCGCCGCAGGCAGGGAAGAATCTCCCACCTAAAATAGTCCTAGATTCCAATTTTTAATTACTCACTCCTGGCATATCGAGTAAGAACAAGAGCATGAGCAAGAGTAAGATGAAACAGTAAGAGCAAGAATAAAAAATTTAGCTTAAATAATCTCTCCGATTACTACTGCTTCTTCATTGATAACTCTAGTCAATTCTAAAGACTTATCGACATCTTTCTTATCAATAATAGCGATCAATCCTATTCCTAAATTAAATACTTCTCTTATTTCTTCATCGGAAATGTTTCCTGTTTCCTGTATTAATTTGAATATGGCTGGAATTTCCCATGCATTCCAGTCTATTGATATTGATAAACCTTTGGGTACAACTCGTTTTGTGTTTCCTATAATTCCACCGCCGGTAATATGTGAGAAAGCTTTTATCTCAATATTATTTTTCAGTTCTCGAATCAATTTCAAATACGACTTGTGAATTTTCAACAGTTCGTCACCTAAAGTGCAATCGAGCAAATCCGGTTTGTCGGTTACTTTGAATTTATCGGACAAAACTTTTCTTGCCAGCGAATAACCGTTTGTGTGAAGCCCATTCGAACGGAAGCCGATTAGAACATCTCCTTTTTTAACAGAACTCCCATTTATTATTTTTTCTCTTTCAACAATTCCGACTATCGTCCCGGACATATCGTATTCGCTTTCTTTATAAAGTCCGGGCATCTCCGCAGTTTCGCCGCCGATAAGTGCAACACCGTTTTCCATGCACGCTTTTGAAAAGCCTTCTATGATCTGCGCCGCTGTGTTCGTATTTAATTTACCGAAAGCGAGATAATCCATAAAATACTGCGGCTCAGCTCCGCAGACTGCAATGTCGTTTACACAATGGTTTACCAAATCCTGACCGACCGTATCATGTTTGTTCATCACGAAAGCAACTTTGAGTTTTGTTCCTACACCGTCAACGCTGGAGACCAGAACCGGATTCTTATATTTTTTCAAATCGATATTATAGAAAGCGCCGAAGTGACCGATTCCCGACAACACATTTTCATTGAATGTCAGCTTAGCCAGCGTTTTAATTTTATCTACGGTTTCATCGCCCGCTTTGATGTCTACGCCGGCGGATTTGTAGGAATCACCCAATTTTTACCTCAAAAATTTATAAGCGTATGCCAAAATAAAACGATAAATTCTAAAGCGAAACTTAAGAGTTTGATTTTGTGTAAAATTTGCGAATTTTCTGTGAGACGGATATATCTGTCAGCTATCAAATCAAATGCAAAGTTTCACTTTTTTTAATAACTTTGAAGCTCAAAATTTGCGAATTTGTGCGAATATGCAGGGTCGATAGATGTTCGATAAACTTCTAAAAGAAAGGGAAAAATCGATTTTACGATACGTGATTCACCAATTTATTCTTACGGCAAATCCCGTGGGATCGCGTTTCATTTCGAAAAAGTACGAGGTTGGTTTGTCCCCGGCATCGATTAGGAATATTATGTCTGACCTGGAAGAGAAGGGCTATCTCGATCATCCACATACTTCGGCGGGAAGAGTTCCTACCGATATGGGATACCGGGTTTATGTAGATTCGTTGATGGACCCGCCGGTTCTTGACAAAAAGGTGAAGAAACTGATTGATGTAAATTTTGATTCGAAATTTTCAGATACGGAAGATTTGCTGAGAATAACTTCGAACATTTTAAGTGAATTGACAAACCAGCTTGCCTTGATAACTTACCCAAAGCTCGACAATGCACTGCTTGAGAAAATCCAGATTGTCAGGCTTTCGTCGACGAGGATTTTGGTGATTGTCAGTATAAAATCGGGAATGGTTAGAACGATTACGCTGGAGATAAATGCGGAAGCGACGGAAGACCAGATTGAAAAAGTGCAATCTTATTTAAACGAGAAGTTGTGCGGGTTAACATTTTCGGAAATTAAAAACACATTTGAAGAAAGAGTACGTGATATAAACAGGGAATCTTTGGAGCCGATAATTAGAGTCTTTCTAGATTCTGCCGATAAAATATTTAAAGACAGCGGTACGGAAAAAACACTCGTAAGCGGAACAAAAAATATTTTAAAGCAGCCGGAGTTTGAAGATCATTCAAATTTTCAAAGTATAATTGAATTGATAGAAGATAAAGACATTATAATTCACATCCTAGATACCAAAAGGGAAATTGACCAGAACAAAGTTTCAATCAGCATCGGCGGTGAAATTAACGATGCAAAACTTTCAGAATATAGTATGGTTACAAAGGAATACAGCATCGGCGGTATACATGGTTCTCTCGGAATTATGGGACCGAAGAGAATGGAATATTCCAAAATTGTGGCGGCGGTTGTTTATATAGCGGAACAACTTTCGAAAGAATTGAGAAAAGTCGGTTAAAACGGAGACAAGAATGAAAAAGAAAAAAGAAGAAACAAATAAAGTAAACGAGAATAAAGAACCTGAAACAGAAAAAGAATTGAACGAGGAAGGAGCACAAGAAATAAAAGTGGAAAATTTGGACAAGGAAAAACAAGTCGCGGAGAAAGATATAACGACAGAATTTGAAGAGGTGTTGAAAAAGGTGGAAGAGCTGGAAAAAGAGAATTCCGAAATAAAAGATATGCTTCTAAGGAAGGCAGCAGAGTTTGAGAACTATAAGAGAAGAACCGAGAACGAGCAGAAGAACTTTCTTACGTTTGCCAACGAAAGTTTGATATTGAACATCTTACCGGTTTACAACGATCTTGAGAGATCGCTAAGTCATATAGACGATGAAAAAAGTTTCGAATCGACTAAACAGGGTTTGAAACTAGTTTTTGATAAGTTTAGTAAAATTTTGGAATCGCAGGGAGTGAAGAAGATTGAGGCTAAAGGAGAGCCGTTTGATTTTAATCTTCACGAGGCATTAATGCAAAAGCGGGCGGAAGATGTTCCTCCACATACTGTGCTTGAAGTTATTGAACCGGGGTATATGCTGAAAGACAGAGTAATTAGGCATGCAAAAGTAATTGTAAGCCAGGATTTGCAGGAACAACACTCTGAGGAGAAAACAGACGTTGAGGAAAGCGAAGGCGAAGAGAAGGAAGGAACGAAAGATAATGAGTAAGAGAGATTATTACGAAATACTCGGACTTGCAAAAGGCGCTTCAAAAGAAGATATAAAAAAGTCGTATAGAAAACTTGCGATGCAGTATCACCCGGATAGAAACCCGAGCAACAAAGAAGCTGAAGAAAAATTCAAAGAAGTTGCCGAAGCTTACGAGGTATTAAGCAACGATGAAAAACGTGCAAAGTATGATAGATTCGGTCACGGCGGATTAAGAGGCGGAACCGACTTCCACGAATGGAATAATGTTAATGATATATTCAGTCATTTCTCCGATATATTCAGCGGCGCATTTGGGGGCTCGATCTTTGACGATTTCTTTGGTACCTCGACTTCCCAAAGAACCAGGCAAAGAACGAAAGGTACTCCCGGCACAGATTTGAAGGTATCACTCAAGCTTACGCTTGAGGAAATTGCTTCCGGGACAACGAAGAAAATAAAAATCAAGAAGCATAATAAGTGCGATGTCTGTGGCGGTACCGGTGCGAAGAATAGTTCTGCATTCAAAACATGTTCGGTTTGCAACGGTACAGGGGAAGTTCGGCAGGTTTCAAGATCGATCTTCGGGCAGTTTGTGAATATTTCTCCGTGCAGCAATTGTGGCGGATCGGGGAAAATAATTTCCGAGCCTTGTGTTAAATGCAGCGGCGACGGAAGATTGTACAGCGAAACAACCGTAAAGATAAATGTTCCTGCAGGAGTATACGACAACAGTTACATGACATTACGTGGCGAAGGCAACGCCGGTAAAAATGGTGGTTCGGCGGGAGATATCATTGTTATTTTCCAGGAAGTTGAACACAAATATTTTAAAAGAGATGGTGATAACGTTGTTTATGAATTAAATATAAGCTACCCGGAAGCAGTACTCGGAACTGAAGTAGAAGTTCCTACATTAACAGGCAGGGCTAAGTTAAAGATAGAATCGGGAACTCAGGCAGGTAAATTTTTGAAAATGCGCGAGAAAGGAATACAGCATTTAAACAGTCACGGTGCCGGCGATCAGTTGGTTAGAATCAATATTTACGTTCCTAAAAATTTAAGCGGAAGGGAGAAAGAATTACTAAAAGAATTGGAAAAGATGCCGAACATAAAACCATCGAGTTGATTTAAGTTCCAAGCTGTTAAAAATTGAAATCAATTGGAGCGCTTATCAATTATCTTAAAAAAATAGGTCGTTCAATTGGATTTACAGATACGGAAGGGAAGATAATATTATTTCTGCTCGTTACGTTTTTTATAGGTCTTTCAATTCATGTTCTTAAACAACAAAGCGAAAAAGCGGATTCTGTAGTTTACGATTATGCAAAACAGGACAGTATATTTAATTCGATAGGTAATGACGGGATTGATGAAGAAGAGAGACAAAAAAATGTGGAAAAAGATATTGCTTCTCAGCAGGAACTTTTAGATTTTAGAAACGATAAATTAAAGAATGAGTATACTGCTCAAGACGCATCGAAAGCCGAAAAAATAAACATTAACACGGCCGATGTAAATGTTCTGACCAGTCTCCCGGGTATAGGGGTAAAGACAGCGCAAAACATAATTGACTATAGACAAAAAATTAAAAAATTCAAAAGCATCGATGAATTGCTGGAAGTTAAAGGAATCGGTAGTTCCAAGTTTGAACGAGTAAGAAAACTTATTACAGTTAAATAAAAAATATTAATTCCGGAGGGAAAGTAAATGCAACAAACAGGCGAACCGTGGTATCTTCATGCCGGATTATATGCAGTTATCCTAATTTTGGTTTATGTATTAATTCGCGTTGCAATAATTGAACCGCAAGAAGTTATCGAAAAAGAAAAATTCTTTAAGCAGGAATCCAGGCTTAGGATGTCTGATTTAAGAGTGGGTGAAAAATTATGGCAGGCTCAGTACAACAGATATACAGATAATCTCGATAGTTTGATTGCTTATTTGAAAACAAGTCCCTCTGTAGAAAAAGCAATGAATAGAATTGATTCTGTTACCGGTAAAGCCGCAAACCCGTTTGTTGAACTTTCTTCCGGCGGATATGCATGGGATTCTTTATTTAGGACTCCAAAATCCCACCAGTTTTATGATTTGGAAATAGATACTTCCACCAATTACGATACGGTTATTAACAGGTACGGAAAAATAACCAGGGTGGATACCACACAGAAGATTGGTACACGCTACCAGATAACCGATCCTGACGGTTACGGCAAGATTGGCGATCTGTATAACGAAGCTTTGAAAAATACTGCTTCATGGGAATAAAAATGAAATGTCTTTATTTCAAAACCATGTTGGTGTCAATTTAACAGCAAGCAAGATTCAGCTAGTTGAAATAGTTTTTAAGCAAGAAGGTTTTTATCTGGAGAATGTAGATGAAGAAATTCTTGATGAAGGTTTCAAAGAAGAATTAACGGAAAAGAAACTTATCTCTATTCTCCAGAATTCGTTTAATAAAATATCATCCCGCACCAAGTTAAGTTCCAAAAATCTTTCATTCACACTTTCAAACGAGTTTTTTAAAATCTGCGAGTTGCCGTACGATGATTCGCTTGTCAAAAAAGATTTACTCGATCATTTCAGGTGGGAAATATCGGTTCTCTTTCCGACAGTAAATAAAGATGATATTTTTATACAGCATATCGAAGCTGATAAAAGCAATATAAGAAATCAGAAGAAGGCGTTGATTCTTGGTTTGAATAAAAAATTGATAACGGTTCTGCACAGGTTTTCAATTAAGAACGGTTTCGATTTGAAATATGTCGACAATTCACATATCGCATCCAACGCAATAATTGTGGTAGAAGGATTAAGCAGTGCGCATGAAATTATAGGGAGCCTGCTTGTTGAAGACAATAATAAATGTTCGCTGATGATTTTGGATGGAAACTACCCGGTTTACTTTAAATATAATGAGGATTCGGGTCTTCCGCTTATTGATTACTTGAAGAAAGAATTGACTGCAATTAGAGAATCCGGGAAAATAAACGGTACGGTAAAAAAGCTGTTCTTGTTTGGAAGTAATTTAACCGATCCTTTCCTAAACGATCTTCGATCCAACTTTAGTCTTGCAATTGTCAGGTGCAACCCATTTACAAAACTTCGTGTAAACGAATCGATGGAAAAGAACAATTACTACAAGCGACAATACTTCTCGTTCTCCGCATCAACCGGAATAGCATTGAGAATTATTTAATGAGGATTATTGCAGGAATCCATAAGGGGAGAGTTGTAAAATTCCCCAAATCAAAACTCGTCAGGCCGACCACAGACAAAGTAAAAGAATCTCTTTTTAATTATCTGCAGAATCAGATTGAATTCGACGGCATTAAAGTGTGCGATGTCTATGCCGGTTCCGGCTCTTTAGGTTTGGAAGCTTTAAGCCGCGGGGCTGGAGAAATTCATTTTGTTGAAAATAATTTTGCCGTTGCAAAAACACTTAAGGAAAATATTGCCTCTTTGGATGTAGAAGAGAGTTGTAAGATCTATAAGATGGAATCTGTAAAATTTAGCCAGATGAAGAAACACAGTTTGTACGATCTCATCCTGGCTGATCCTCCGTTTTTCAAATATGATATTCACAAAGTTGTAGAGAGTCTTTTGCTGAACAAGTTCTTAGCGGAAGACGGTAGGATAATCGTCGAGCGTTCAATCCAAACTCAAAAGGAAGATTTGGAGAATTTCAAAAAAGAATCATTTAAAAGACTTGGAGACAGCTTGATTTATCAATTCTTCCCGGAAGATGCAGTTCGTTTTATTAATCATTGATAAAGTATTATATTTCACTAACTCAAGTTGATCACTTAATTTTTTTATCATAGAAAACCGTTGAAACGGTTATGAAAGTGTTGACTTTTGTTTCATTAACCCACGACTTAAGTCGTGGGTTAATGAGAAGAAATAAAAACAGCAACCGTTTTAACAGTTTATGGCAACTGGCAATCAAATTGAGTAACTAAAATAAAATCGGATTGGAAATGGCAAAGGTAATTTATCCGGGAACGTTCGATCCCGTTACCAACGGTCACATTGATATAATTAAAAGAGCATCCGAACTGTTTGATGAAGTGGTTGTAACTGTTGCAAAGAATCCTTCCAAGACAAGTCTCTTCTCGGTTGAAGAAAGAGTGGAAATGCTTAAAGAGAGTCTGAAGAATTTTGAAAAAGTGAAAATCGATTCATTCGACGGGCTTGTTGTAGAACATGCAAAACAAGTCGATGCCGTTGGAATTATAAGGGGATTGAGAGCGGTTAGTGATTTCGAGTACGAATTTCAAATGGCTCTGATGAATAGGAAATTGAGCGGGAACCTCGCAACTATCTTTCTTATGCCGCACGAAAAATATACTTATTTAGATTCGACAATAATCAGAAACCTAGCACAATTCCACAGCGATGTTTCGGAATTTGTACCGCCGGTTGTCGCCGAGAAACTAAAAGAAAAGTTTAGTTAAGATAAAAGATAAAAGGGGTAAGAAGACGAAGGAGAAGGATCTACAAAAAAGATTATTTGAATTTGCTGTTAGAGTGTTAAAATTTCTCCCAACGCTTCCTAAAACTCCCGAGTTTAGTGTTATTAGATATCAATTAGCAAAGTGTTCTACTTCTTCCGGTGCCAACTACGAAGAAAGTCAAGCAGGCTCATCAAAAGCTGATTTCAATAATAAAGTCCGAATCTCTTTAAGAGAGATGAGAGAGTCTAATTATTGGTTTAGAATTATTTATGAAATAATTGTTGAAGAGAAGCAAGATGAAGAATTGATTTGTTTAATTAATGAATCAGATGAATTAAAAAAAATACTTGGTTCTATTGTTTCTAAAACTAATAAGTGAAATAAAAGCAAAAAGATAGATAATGCGGAGTGATTAAAAAACTTTTTCCTTTGTACTTTGATCTTTTTTCTTTGTCCCTTTATCTTGGTGTTAGTAGATGGCTTCTCTAATTTTCGCACTGATGTAATCCATTATCCAAACAACCAGAGCAATCATTAACACAATCAATCCTACCTCGTGCCATTTGGCAAGACCTTGATATTGAATAAGCATTGTACCGATACCGCCTCCTCCGACGAGACCGATGATCGTTGCCATTCTAACGTTGATATCCCAGCGGTAAATTGTGAACGAGAGGAAGGGCAGAACTATTTGCGGAACGACTGCATACCAAACAACTTGAATTTTATTGGCACCGGTTGCACTTATTGCTTCAACCGGACCTTCTTCAATACCTTCTATCGCTTCGGAATAAAGTTTTGCATTCGAGGCGATTGAATGAACAAGCAGTGCAATCATTCCTGCGTAGGGACCGATTCCGACCCAAACTGAAAATACTATTGCCCAAATTAACGGTTCAATTGAGCGTACAAAATTCAGCATTATCCTAAGTATGTAATAAACTGCGAATGAAATTTTATTTTCTTTCATTAAGTTTCTCGCGGAAAAGAAACTAACTATAAGTGCCGGTGGAATGGAGATAAGCGTGGCAATTAATGCAATGTAAATTGTTTCAATCATTGCAAACATTGCGTCGTCGAATATTCCGAATTCCGGTTGAAACAAAGCCGAAAAAATTCTTTTGGCGCCTTCCAACCCGCTTGGCGAGAAAAGATCGACAATTGAAATTCTGGTTACTATCCATCCTGCAATAAAGGTAACATCGAAAAGAAAAAATCCGTAAATCTCGGTAGTCCATTTTGTTATTTTATTGTCTTTGGCAATCCCGAACAGTTTACATGAGATAGAAGTTTTTGAATAAGTCCATGACGCGCCCACTACCAAACTTATTATGAATATGATTAAAACCTGGTGCCACGAAAAAGGTATGTTTGTCAAACCTAGGATAAACCTGTAATAGACTATTCTTACCAAAACCAGTATAGAATAGAATGCAAAGAAACTCTCCAGAAGAAATGCTTTTGCAAAGTTGAACTTGCTCTCTCTCTTCTTCTTCTGCTCTAAAATATGCTTCGGGTATATTTCGAGTTCCGGGTTTTCAATCATCTTATTTCAACCTCTTCTGCTTCTTCCCCGTAAATTGTTTTGAACCATGTTTCATTTATCTCTGAAGGAAGTCCTTCATAAATTATTTGACCGGCTTTAAGTGCAATCACTCTCGATGAATACTTTCTAACCAGGCTCAAGAAGTGAAGGTTGCAAATCACGGTAGTACCAAGCTCTTTATTTATCTTTTCAAAATATTGCATTACCGAATTTGAAGTAGCGGGATCCAGAGAAGCTACCGGTTCATCTGCCAAAAGGAGTTTCGGGTTTTGAACAAGACTCCTTGCAATTGCAACTCTCTGCTGCTGACCGCCGCTCAATGTATCGGCTCTTAAATTTGTTTTTTCGCTTATGCCTACGGTTTCAAGGGCTTTTCTTGCAGAGTTGTAAGCTTCATCTGAAAATTTTTCAAAGATGGCTGCCAATGTTCCTGTCCTGCCTAAGCTGCCTGTTAAAACATTGGTCATTACCGACCTTCGTTTAATGAGATTGAACTGCTGGAAGACCATCCCGATGTGCGACTTGACTTTTCTTAGTTCATCGCCTTTTATGTGAGTTATGTTTTTCCCCATGAATTCTATTGTACCGGAAGTAGGTTCGATCAAACGGTTAATTGAACGAAGCAGCGTAGATTTTCCGGAACCGCTCAATCCAATCACAACGAGAAATTCACCTTCTTTGACTTCGAAGCTGACACCTTTTAATGCGTGCGTTCCGTTGGGATATATTTTATGAAGGTTTTGAACCCGCAGTATCATTTGCTTATTTACCTTTGATTAATTTCTCATAATCAACGTTTTGTTCTCCAAGCATTTTTCTTAAACCGTCGTAATCGCTGTCTGCAGTCGGGATGAAGCTGACGACACCGTAAGCATCATATAGGTCTTGTTCACCTTTTTTTGTTTTCACAAAATCCAGAAGTGCTTTTACTATTTTTTGTTTCATTGTATCCGGCATCTCTTTCCTAAAAATAACAGGGTCGTTGGGAATCTCTTCCGTCAGACCTATCGTTTTTACTTTTTGAGCAACATCGGGGAACTGCTCTAGAACTTTCATCCTCGCATCTAAAATTTTGCCGGTTTTGGGATCGGGCGGGGAGTAAAATGCCGCACCGGCATCGACTTGTTTTTCATAAACCATTGTTACAACATTATCGTGTCGCATTGCGAATACTTCTTCCGACGGTTTTATGCCTTTTCGTTTTAACATTGCACTCGGCAGAAGATATCCCGAGGTTGAAGATGGATCGACGAATGCTATTGATTTGCCCTGCAGATCGGAGATGCTGTCGATTCCCGAACCGACTCTCGCGAGGAATTGACCTCTGTATGTTGTTTCACCGTTGTCTCTCACTATTCTTAAGAGAGCGATAGCTCCGTATTTTTCGTGAGCCATCAAATAAGCGAAAGCGCTTAGACCGATTGCAACATCTGCACGTCCCGTGCCGAAAGCTTCTATGATTGCAATGTAACTCGTTGGGACAGCCGATACAAAATGATAACCGGTTTCCTTTTCCAGAAAATCCATCATCGGTCTTGCACTGGTTGTAAGCTTGTTGGAGTCTTGTGACGGTGTTAGGAAAAATTTGATGGGATTGGCTTTGGAACCAAGCAGTCCGCTTTTTAAATCCTTAGAAACATTAACGGCGATAAATATTATTATCGGCGATAAATAGATTAAGTATTTTACGTATTTCATGGAATTTGCTTATATAGGAAAAACTAATAACACCGGCGAAGAAGTTATGAAATAAGTTAGATTGGTCAAAATACATAATCTTTTTCCTGGAAGAATTTATCAAAAATTAACTTGACTTTATGGGCAAATTTTTATCCCTGCTGATTTTTACGAAATTACTGTATCAGGCGATATAGTTGACAATTAAGGTAATAAAGCAAGGATGTATGTTATTAACTTATTTTAATAGGCTTGTTTTGCATTGCCTCGACATCTATGTCGGGGTAAAAGTGAACTAATATGCAATGGGCTTTAGCCCCATGTAAAAACAAAATGTGGCTAAAGCCAAAGACTATAGTAAAAATACCCCACGACCTAAAGGTCGTGGCAATTTTGTATGAAATTCTTTTCAATATGATTTGTTTATGGCCTCGGCCCATTAGCGTTTGAAACGTATTATTGGTTATAAAATATTGCTTTTCAATGCCTTAACTCTGTTTTTGCCCATTGAAAAAAATTGCATTTGAGGGGTAGGGTGTCTAAATTTAACATCTTGAAAATTCAATATACCTAAAAACGGAGGCAGGTTTATTATGGGCATGATGGCCAAAATGAGGAATTTGGCACCGTGGTTTATACTTGGTGTGGGCGGTTTATTTGTTCTATTCATGGTGATAACAGATTCGAAAGTAATGGATTTTATCCATATCACAAGACAGAATATCGGCTCGGTTAATGGTGAAGCGATTACATATAAAGACTTTTCCGATTACGTTGAGAACGCGAGAAAAAATCAGCAGGCTCAAGCCGGGCATGATATCGACGAGTCCCAGATGGATTATCTTAGAGACCAGGTTTGGAATGCGATCGTTACGCAGAAGTTAGTCGATGAAAAAGTAAAACAGTTTGGTATTGTAGTAAGCAACGATGAAATTAGAAACGCTCTGCTTGGTCCGAATCCCCCTGCGCAGCTTAAACAGCAATTCACAGATTCTACCGGGACATTTAATAGACAGATGTACGAAACTGCTTTGAGGGATCCCCGCAATAAAGCGATAGTACTTCAACTGGAAGATCAGTACAGAGAACAACTAACCCAACAGAAACTTCAGGATTATCTTTTTGCATCCATAAATGTTTCCGATGACGAGGTGAGAGACCGGTTCATTCAACAGAATATTAAAATGAAAGCTGATTATGTATTGGTTAACGGAGGTTCAATACCGGATTCATTAGTGGATGTAACGAACGAGGAGATAAAGAATTATTACGATAATCATCTTGACGACTATAAAATAGAAGCACAGCGGCAGGTAAAATATGTTATGTTCAAAAAAACAGCTTCTAAGGATGATTCCGTAGGAATTAAAAATAATCTTACTGCTATTGTTGCCAAACTGGAAAGCGATACTGCTTCATTTAAGACTTATGTTAATATTTATTCCGAAGAATCTTATTCCAAGGATACGGTTTCAATGTCGCAATTACCTGAACAGGCAAGGGAACTGCTTGTTAAGGCTAAGCCGGGCGATATTGTAGGACCCGTGTTGTCTTTCGATACTTACGTTGTTTATAAATTGGATGATAAAGTTAAAGCTAAGAACGAAGTTGTTAGGGCATCTCACATTCTTGTTAAGTCAACGGGCAATGATATTGCCGATCTTAAAAAAGCAAATGAGATTTACCAGGAAGCATTGAAGACTTCAGACTTTGCCGCACTTGCAAAAGCCAAATCCGACGATCAAGGTTCGGCGGTTAAAGGCGGGGATTTAGGTTGGTTTGGTAAAGGTCAAATGGTGAAACCGTTTGAAGATGCCGTTTACGGAGGCAAGGTCGGACAAATTCTTAAACCTGTTAAGTCGCAATATGGGTATCATATTATTAAAGTTACCGGCAAGTCGGATGAAGATTTCGTAGTTGAAAAGATTGTAAACAAAATTCAACCATCCGGTACAACAATTGACCAAATATATAGCAATGCCGGAGATTTTGCTTACGTAGCCAAAGAGAATAATTTCGAGTCCGAAGCGAAGCTGATGAAATACAATGTGGTTGAAACACCTCCATTCACTGAAAACGCTACTACTATTGCAGGAGTCGGTTCTAGTGTTGCATTGGTAAAATTTGCTTTCGATGAAGACGTTGGAAGTATAAGCGACGTTTTTAAAGTTCCTGCCGGGTACGTAGTTGCAATGGTTTCGCAGGTTGTTAATCCCGGGTTCAAAAAACTTGCTGAAGTTGAAGCCGGCATTAAAAACATTCTTATGAGGGAAAAGAAGATCGATAAAGCTGTTGAAATTGCAAAAGAAATCCGCAACAAAATCGACGGCGGTTCGGATTTAAGTATAGCCACTCAAATCTGGCCGTCTGCAAGAGTCGATTCTACCAAAGAAGCGTTCACCTCTTCAGGCGTAATTGCGGGACTGGGAAGGGATTATGCTTTTACCGAAAATGCTCAGAAGGGCGATATAGGAAAGTTATCCGAGCCTGTTAAGGGAACCAGGGGTGCATATTTGATTCGTGTTATTCAAAGAACCAGATTCGATTCTACCGAGTTTGCATCTCTAAAAAACGCGATTAGAGCAAGTATTTTGCGTGAAAGAAAAAACCTCTATTTTTCACAATGGATTCGTGATTTGAAAAAAGAAGCCAATATTGTCGACAACAGGTATATGTTTTACCGATAATGTAATATAAAAAAGAGCCGTGTAATTGCACGGCTTTTTTTATGCACTTTTCAGCCGCTTACTTTTTCTTATTTTTTCCCATAAGCCTTCGGTTTAACCATAATGAAATTCAAACTGGTCAACAAAATATTGGTTA
>CAZRIQ010000029.1:0-13205 GCA_964600175.1 uncultured Melioribacter sp.
CAGGCAAGGAAAAATTTATAAAGTTCGAGGGCTGCTATCACGGACATGCAGATTATTTTTTAATCAAAGCCGGTTCGGGAGCGTTAACACTTGGTGTGCCGACAAGTCCCGGAGTTACAAAAGGAAATGCTGCCGATACTTTAATGGCTGATTACAATAATATAGATTCTGTAAAAGAACTAATTAATAAAAATAGAAATGGAATTGCCGCAGTAATTATTGAACCTATCGCCGGCAACATGGGCGTCGTAGTTCCCGATAAAAAATTTTTACAAGAACTAAGAGCTATCTGCAGCGAAGAAAACATTGTTTTGATATTCGATGAGGTTATGACTGGCTTTAGGGTGGCTAAAGGGGGCGTACAGGAGATTGTTAACATAAAACCTGATCTAACAACATTCGGAAAAATAATCGGCGGTGGATTACCGGTTGGTGCCTTTGGAGGGAAAAAGGAAATAATGGAAATGATTGCTCCTAACGGGCCTGTTTATCAAGCAGGAACGTTAAGTGGAAATCCTCTCGCAATGACTGCCGGATTTGCTGCATTATCCCACATTAAAAACCACCCGGAAGTTTATAAGCAACTGGAAGAAAAATCTTCTTACCTGGAAACTGGATTCAAATAAAACTTAAAGAAGCTAAACAAACATTATGCAATGAACCGTGTCGGTTCAATGATGTGTATGTTTTTCACCAAAGAACCGGTATATGATTTCAAATCTGAAATTAAGTCAGATACAACACTTTACGGAAAATATTTTCATGAAATGCTGAAACGCGGGATTTATCTTGCACCGGCACAATTTGAAGCGTTGTTTGTTTCAATGGCTCATTCGAAAGAAGATCTGGACAAAACTATTTCAGCACACTTTGATTCATTAAAAACTATTATTTAATCGATTACGTGAAAGTATGAGCTTCGTTCCGTCATATATAAAACTACTTGAAAATGGGGAACTCCGAAGAAGATCGGAGACAGCCGATTCTATACTTGAATCGTGCACGAGCTGCCCGAGAAACTGTTTAACCAACAGAAAAGAAGGTGAACTCGGAAAATGTTTGAGTGGTTATCTTCCGGTTGTTTCTTCTTACACACCTCATTTCGGTGAGGAACCGGTTCTAAGCGGAACACGCGGGGCGGGAAATATTTTTTTCGGAAACTGCAACCTGCGCTGCGTCTTCTGTCAGAATTTCGAAATAAGTCAAAACTGGAGAGCTGAACGCTCACACACAATCAGTTTCGAACGTCTTGCCGATATCATGATTGAACTTCAAGAAAGAAATTCCCACAACATCGGGTTGGTTTCCCCTACTCATTTCTCAGCCCAAATACTAAAGGGTATTTATCTCGCCGCACAAAAAGGTCTGCGTCTACCTATCATTTACAACACAAACGGTTATGATTCCTTAGAAATGATAAAACTTCACAACGGAATAATCGATATTTATTTGCCCGACTTTAAATACGGCGAGAATGAATATGCAAAGATGTATTCCAAAATCGATAATTATTTTGAACATGCAAGTGCGGCAATCAAAGAAATGTTTAACCAAGTTGGAGATGAACTAATTTACGAAGACGGAGTTGTAGTCCGCGGAATGATTATAAGACATCTCGTTTTGCCAAACGGACTTGCCGAATCCGAAAAAGTTTTTAAATTCATTGCAGAAGAGTTAAGTCCAAAAGTTCATATTTCACTTATGTCGCAATATTATCCGACAAATAAAGCGAACAAGGATATATTGATTGATCGAAAGATAAGAACTTCCGAATACGAAAAGGCAATCGGGTTGATGGAGAAATATGGTTTATACAACGGCTGGATTCAAGAAATGGAAAGTTCGGACAATTACAAACCGGAATTCAGCAGAGACAGGGTAAATCCGTTCAACAACTAATTTATTCTATTCTACTTATTATTATTAAGTTCTGATGATTGTTTATATCCTTCCCTTCTGGGGTGAACAAGAAATCGATTCTGTTTTTATAATACTCTATGATTTTACTGCGAACCATTTTCATTGTGCTGTTTAAAAATTTGTTTTGTTCGGTGAATCCTTCACCTAAAACGGCAATTGCTGCCGGAAGCCATCTCGAAGGAAACATACCGGTTAATTCTCCATCGTCTTTGAACTTTGCGATTCCCGATTCAATCAATCTCAAAACTGCGGTTTGTCCTTCTTCGGTATGTTCCGACTGATTATTCTCCGTTAGCCATCGCTTAATTGCTTCTTTATTTGGAACAACGAGGGCCACGGTATACGGATTCTGATTGTTATAAAGCATAATCTGATCAATGTACTGCGTGTGTTCGGTTATCGCTTCCTCAATTCCTTCCGGACTGTACTTCTCGCCGTCGCTGCTTATGAGTAGACTCTTAAATCTGCCTAGCACGTATAAAAATCCGTCTTCATCGAGATAGCCCATATCACCTGTGAAGAGCCAGCCGTCTTTAACCACTTCCGCCGATGATTTTTCATTCTTCCAATATCCCGCCATTACGTTCTCACCTTTTACAACAATCTCACCTTTTTGACCGGTAGGCAACGAGTTTCCGTTATCATCACAAATTTTTATTTCAAGATTAGAGACAAGTATGCCGGAAGAACCCAGTTTATGTTTTGCAGGTGTGTTTGCAGAAATAACAGGAGTCGCTTCAGACAAACCGTATCCTTGAAACATCGGGATTCCTATTGCATAAAAAAATCTTTGAAGTTCAATATCGAGCAGCGCTCCACCGCCAATGAAAAATTCCAGCCGTCCGCCGAAGTTTTCCCTAATCTTACTGAAAATAAGTTTGTCGTAAATTTTCAAGAGAGGCATCTTTAGTTTTTGAATTCCCTTCCCTTTATTCCATCCTTCCTTATTATATTCGTATGCTGTTCTCAAAGCAGCATTGAAAAGCTTTTCAACTTTCGGTCCCTTTTCCCTAATTCCTTTTTCAATATTCCTTTTGAAATTCTTTGCGAGTGCCGGGACACTCAAAAGAAATGTCGGTCGTGTTTCCTTAATATTCACCGGGATATTCCTGAGAGTTTCAATAGGCGAATTTCCAATTTGTATTGATGCAAGACTCGCACCGTTTTTCATCAATGTATAAATGCCAACTACGTGACCGAAACAATGATCCCACGGAAGAATTAACAGAAGAACATATCTTTCCGGAATTGGAATCAGCGACATCGCCTGTTCGACATTTGCAGTATAATTCCTGTGAGTTAAAATTACACCTTTCGGATCGGCGGTTGTGCCGGATGTATAAGATATAGTTGCATAATCGTTTTCCTGTATCGACTGCCAGCGTTTTTCAAAATCTTTTTGATTCATCTGCAGATATTCTTTACCGAGCATCATTACATCGGATGTACTCATTTCATCTTCATCATAAGAGTCCATCGGATCAAGAACAATTATCTTTTCCAAATCCGGTAGATCGTTTTTTATTTTCTGTACTTTCGGAAATTGATTTTTCGAAACAATTGCAATTCTCGATTCCGAGTGAGCCAGTCTGAATTTCAACTCGGACAGTTCTTCAATTTTAACGGAGATTGGTACATTCACGGCACCGGTAAAAAGTATTCCAAGTTCCGCCATTACCCAGTCGTTTCTTCCCTCAGAGATTATAGCAATTCTATCTCCATGGTTAACATCCAGCGCAAGAAGTCCGCCGGTAAACTGTTGAACCATCGCTTGTAGTTCTTTGAGTGTTGTTCCCTCGTACTTGTCTTTTCTTTTTTCCCATAGAAAAATATTGTTTGGAAATTTAACTACGCTTTCTTCAAAAAGTCTTGGCAGGGTTCTCGGATTCACGATACGACCTCCTAATTTTAACAGATTATTTTACTTTTGGATTACTTCAATGATAGTTTCGATGGGATTAAAAGTCAAGAAATGATTTTAAGATAAACGAAGAGATGCAAATGAATGCATCTCTTCCGTTTTCAATTAATAATAAAATCTGAATCCGATTCTGAACATAAACCCACTCATATCAAACGAACGCTCAAACACTCTTTTCGTCCCGGAATCATTTACTTCATAATCCCAGCTTGGGTTCGAATCATGATAAGTTATTTCACCGAGAACGTCGGAACGCCTGCCAAGTTCATACATTACGCCGGCACCGATTCTCCAAGTGAAATCAAATGCGCCGTGGAATTCATCTTTACTTGTATTCTGAAAATTCTTGTAGAATATCAGAAGAACATCCACACCCAGACCTCCAGTTCCGTAAACGTATGTACGAGGCGCTACCGGAACGTTTGCGGTAAGAGTAACCACAAGAGGTATTTCATGGAGATTTGTCTTAGCTCGTAATTCATTTACAGTGCTGCCCGGAATTCCGTAATACTGGTCGAACTGCTGAACTAATCTTTTATCAACATAATTTTTGTTGAACCAGTCGACACTCCAGCCAAGCATAAAATTTTCATCTACAAATCTGCCGCCTTCATAACCGACAATGAATCCTCCTTCAGTTGCATTTGGAGCGAAATAACCTAGTTTGATTGTACCCTGGTTGTGTTGTGCGTGGATTAGAATCGGAATAAAAAAGACCACGAATAATAATTTTTTCATCTAGAACCCCCTTTGTATGAGATCATTTACTGACACAAACTCAGTGCCAAAACTCACATACAAATTCTAATGAAAAAACGGATTCATCCCAAATTAATGACGACTTTATTACACACATAGTGACTATTTTTTCTTCATCGCTAGGAAAATTTAAAATGAAAGTGTTTTCAATACGAAAATTATTCGCATTTAATATGCAATAAATTCATCACCCGGAGAAACAAAAAAGGCGGTTTCAACAACCGCCTTTGTCTTTGCAGATTTGAGCTAGAATCAACTGAGTCCGATAGATTCTTTAGATCGTCTCGATGCGGAAATGAGGAACCCTAAAACAACTGTAAGAACACCAATCCAAACAAGACTGATAAATGGTTTAATGCTCGCGTTGATGGTTAATACTTCTCTCGGTTCTTTCGATGCTGCTTTTTCAGCTTCGTCCAATTTTGAAAGAACAAACTCGGCTTGTTCGGAACCGGCATTAACATTCGCAATCTCTATCTTTAAATTCGCTTCTTTTGATTCCGCAGGCACGGAAGTTCTTTGCCCGTTTTCCATTTCGATTCCGGGTTCAAGTAAATATTCTTTCCCGATGTTTTTTACCTTCACTTCGGCACTAATTCTAAATTTCTTCCCGCCCTGCATCGCCTCCATAACATTTGCAGGAAGTTTGAACGACTCAAAATAAAGTTCCTGACCGCCGAAGTTATACGTCTCGCCTTTCTTTAAAGTAACCTTCGTTCCGTTAGATGCAGTTGATTCGGTTCCATCCGAATAACTAAGAGGTTCTACATAAAAGTCTTTCGTAATTCCCGTAAGGATATCCGGCTCTCTCATTAAACTGTTGTTGAAGTCGGCAATGTACATTACGGGGGAAATAATCCTCGAACTGTTTCCTTTTGTAACTTGAATGTCAAACGCATATTTCTTTCCGTTATCTATAGGCTTATAACCCTGGAAAGTAAGGTTGTAGCCCATAGCACTTACTTTTTCATCTTTGACAAGCTCAACTTGCTGCTCTTTTGAATAACCGGATGTTGCAATAACCCCGAGTAAAAATAGCGCTAATCCTGTATGTGCAATGTACGCTCCCACGTACTGCTTTCTACCTTTGATTATCCGGAATGCAATCTCAACATTTACAAACAATGCAAACGCAGTAGAAAGCGTAAACAAAATCATCATAAGTTCGTGAACGCCGCCGAAAACTACAATCAATGCAGTTAAAACAACCGAAGAGGTCAAAGCAAACTTTGAATTTTTTAAGATGTCTTTTCCGTCCGTAGTTTTCCATTTCAACAGCAAACTCAACCCGTTGATTACACCTATGATAATCGCAAGCGGCAAATTCAAATCGCCGTAAAAACTTGTTTGAACCGTTCGACCGAAAATCGGTGAAGATGTACCGACAAGAACTATAATTGCCGTTGCAATCAATGCAACCGAACCGGTGAACAACGCAAGCTCTCTTGAAAGTACATTCTCTTCATAGTTGAAATGCTTTGTCAAATATTTCCATCTATAAACAATAAAACTGATTCCGAAAATTGCAAAGAAACCGACGAAGATAATCAAGAACAAATAAACCGTCATACCGGGATCGACAAACGAGTGAACAGAAGCATCTCCGAGTATGCCGCTTCGCGTCAGAAATGTACTGTAAAGTACCAACACGTAAATCATAATGGAAAGGATAAGATTCGTCTTAACGAAACGGCTTCCGCCGCTGCCGTCCTGCGACTTCTTTTGAACAAGCATTGTATGAATAGAAGCAACAGATACAAGCCAGGGAACCAAACTAGAATTTTCAACCGGATCCCATCCCCAATATCCACCCCATCCTAAAACACCGTAAGCCCAGTAACCTCCGAGCATAATAGCCAAGCCTAAAATCATAGAGCCAACAAGAACCCACGGCAACGACTGCTTAACCCAATTTTTGTAATCGTTCTTTATCAATGCAGCAATAGCAAAAGCAAAAGGAACTGCCGACATAGAGAACCCGGCAAACAGCATCGGGGGATGAATCTGCATCCAGAAATTTTGAAGCAGCGGGTTCAATCCTTTACCCTGAATTATGAAATCTTTTATAGTAACTCCGCTTGATACCAGAGCTGCATAAGATTCTTTACTTATCTGGAAAAATTGTCCGTTCGAATTCGGATTAGTAAAGAAATAATTCTGAAGTGATGGTAAAGATAGATAAGCCGGATTCAGATATTTAACATCTATAAAATCAGTTTGCGACCAGATATAGTGAAACGGCGACTTTAACAGAGGACTGACCATTACGAGCAAAAACGTCAGCGCTAATCCGAAAACCATCATTACTCTCGGTTCAAGGTCGCCTCTCTTGGAAGTGTATTCGAGAAGAATCAAACCAATGATCGCAGACCAAAGAGTCCACAGCATGAAACTTCCTTCCTGTCCCGCATAGAAAGTCGACATCAACAGCCCCGTCGAAAGGCCTGAGCCGCTGTAATCAAACACATATTTATATTGATATTGATGTGTCAGAATTGCATGAAGTAGAAGAACCGCAGATGCAATTATCATTACTGCAGCACTATGGTATCCAATTCTTGCAAGAGAAAGTGTGTTCTTATAGCCCTTGTAGGTCAAATAATACATTATTACTGAAAACACGGCAGAGAGAAATCCTACCGTAAGTAAAATATTCCCGATCATTTCTTACTCCTTAACTGCCGTGAATTATGAACCGGCGCTTTGGATTGATTGGTCTTGATATTTTGAAGGACACTTCGTGAGTATGTCCGTTGCATTAAAATAACCGTTGGCGTACCTTCCGGTCACCACAACGCTAGTGGATGATTCGAAGTTATTGGGAATCGAACCGTGGTAAACAACCTTCATTACTTTTCCCCGATCGTCCTTCATATAAAAGGAAAATAGATTGTTGGATTTATCGATTTGATAATTTTTGTCTTTTATCCAGCTTCCCGTAGCTTTAACAGTTTTAGCGGAAGCCATTACTTTATCAAAACTCGTTTCGTATTGAACATTTGTTTGAGTGAAAAGGAAAATCATTACGCCGAGAAACACAACTATAATGGCTCCGCCGAACATATATTTATTTTTCATGATACTATTTCTCCTTCAGTTCTTTTTCAATCTCTCTCAATCGTTTGTCGGTATTCAATAAAAATAAAAATATACCGGCCCAAACGACAAGCACAATAAAAAGAACGATATAAATTGAATTGTTTTCTAGAAATCCAAGCAAACCGCCGTCCAATTTTTACCTCAGATTAATTTCTTTGAAAGTTTGTCTTTTATAATTATCGATCTGTACCTAATCTTCCACATCCACCAATACAAAATTGTAAATGCGGTTAAAGATAAATAGAATACCATCTGCATGTTGACATTCATCTTAAAATTTACAACCGGACCTGCATTATCATCGTTTGCGGAACCCGGATGCAAACCGACCATAATTCTCGGCATAATAAAAATGAAGAACGGAACTGTAAGAAATGCAATGATGGCATAAACTGCCGAAAGTCTTGCTCGCTTGTCTTCGTTTTCAATAGCCGAACGAAGAGCGAATAGAGAGCCGTAAATTAAAAGCAAAATAAAAATACTCGTTTCGCGGGGATCCCAATTCCAGAATGTACCCCAATTAAACTTTGCCCAAATAGAGCCGGTTATGGTAGCCAGAACGCTGAATACCATTCCAAGCTGGAGAGCCGCTTCCGACTTTGCATCGTCGTCGAGATTCTTCTTCCTCAGGTAACGGATACCATAAATCATTGCCATCAAAAACGCAACTACGGAAAGCCACGCCGTAGGAACATGAAAGAAAATTATTTTGGCTTTTTGCTCAAGTCCGGGAATATTCGGAAATTCATACCATGCATGAGGATGCGGAACAATCGGGTAAGAAATCCCGGCAACGATCACATAAGCCATTATTATAAAAAGAATAGTTTTCCACGTCATAGATCAAAAAATAGCTATTGTTGAATTCATTTTAAGGTCAAAAATCAGACCAATAAACAGTTAATCCTATTTTACTAACGGAAGATAGAAAAAGAGATAACAAGTTCACAATTAGTAAGGGAAAAATATAAAACGGCTTATTTATATTCAAAAATACCAGGCGGAGTGTAAATTAATTCAAACTACATTCCGAAATAAAGGAACGGGCTTCTCACTTCTTGGACTATATATCTATTATCTGCTCTAAATAGTAGATTTTCAACGGAATAATTCGTGCATACTTCTTTGGGAAATACGAATTTCCAAAACAAATATCGATCGAAATCGTCATAATTAATGCAGAATGTATATTTTTTGAGCCAACAACTTTAGGCGAACTTTGAGCAACCCGATCAAAAGATTGTTTGACCTTTACACAAGCGATATGAGTTATCAGGAAATCGAAAAGGTAATCAAACGCGAAGCCGCCGAAGTCTACGAATTTTTCAAAAGAGATATTCCGAAACCCGAGCCGTATAAAGGTAAAGTTGCAAAGGGGTTTATCTTCACTAGAAGTCTCTTCAATGCATTTATAATGAGGCTAACGCCGGGGCGAAGAATATTCTATCTTATAGCGCTATTACTTTTTATTATAGGATTCTCACAAGCTGGTCACCCGTATGTGCTGTTTGCATTTTTGATTCTCAACCTGCTGCTGGCTTTTGAACTGGCTGATAAACTCTCCGCAAAAAATGAACTTGAAGTAGCAAGAAAAATTCAACTCGAACTGATACCCCAACACTCGGCGAAGATTAAAAAATTCGAAATTGCATCCGCATACGAACCGGCTCGCGAAGTTGGCGGTGACTACTTTGATATAATAGAATGCCCGGGAAATAGAAATTTTATTGTACTCGGAGATATTTCAGGTAAAGGTATGGCTGCTGCCTTGTATATGGTAAGAGTCCAAGCAATAATTCATTTGTTGTTAAACAGCTTTACCAATCTCAAAGAGTTAATGATCGATGTTAAAAAATATTTTTCACAAAAGCTTAGGAAGGAATATTTTCTCACGCTAATCACAGCTTGTGTAAAAGAAGACGGCACAATTGATATTGCGCGGGCAGGGCATCCGCAGGCTCTTTATTTTAGAAACAAGTCGCTCGAATTCGAACAAATTAATTCAAACGGTATCGGAATCGGTTTGAACGATAAAGGAGTATTCGAAAAAACCTTAGATGAAGTAAATGTACAACCGGAAAAAGACGATATTCTACTTTTCTACACCGATGGTGTTTCGGAAACAATGAATTACCGGAGAGAAATGTACGGTGAGGAAAACATCAAGAGAATTATAAAATCGTACCACGATAAATCTGCCGAAGAAATTAAGAATATACTCCTAAGATCAATTTCCGCATTTAGAGGTTCCGCATATCAGAATGATGATCTGACACTCGTCATCTTAAAAACTATTGAGTAGCTGATCATAATTTTAAATTTTGTCGTTTGGTTTTGTTCTGTCGAATATTCTTTTGAAGTTATTGCATACTATTACGTTTGTTCTGAACAGATTGAAATTTTATCCCATTTAAATGTGTGCAAAAATTTCTATACCGAACGACATAATTGATTTATTCGTCTTATCTTGTGTATCGATTTTATCACCGGGGGGAAATGGCAACAATCGTTATTGTCATTAGGGATAAAATTTTACGAGAGGGATTGGCTTATCTAATAAACAACAGCGAAGGATGCAGTTGCGAAGCCGCATTCCCTGACTACAAGAATCTTATCGATTACTTCCCCACCAATTCGCCTGATCTGATTCTACTCGACATCGATATATCGTTCGAGCGGGCGGTTAAATCAATAGCGGAAATAAAATCGAGGACGAAAGGTGTTGTAGTAATTGCACTAAGCGACGACGACAGCAGCGAGAAAGTATACAAAACTATTTCAGCCGGTGCAGATGGTTTCTTAATCAATAATATTTCTCACGATGAATTGCTTGAATCTCTAAAAGAAGCATGCGATGGAGGAGCACCGCTGAGTTCATCTGCTGCAAAACGGTTAGTCGATTATTTTCATAAAAACAAAAATAATTTTTTGGAAGAAAGGGACTACTCCCTTTCGCCCAGAGAAAAACAGGTTGTGGCTTTATTGGCAGACGGTAAAAACATGAATAAAGTTGCCAAGGAACTTTTCATAAGTATAGACACCGTGAGATTCCATTCCAAAAATATCTATCGCAAAATGAAAGTACATAACCAGGCAGAACTTGTAGCAAAAGCACTGAGAGAAAAAATTATTTGACCACGTTTAAATGTAGTGTATGAAAACCCACATGTTTATGCAGTTCTTACCTAAAACAGCACCTATTTGTGTTTTAAAACAATCTATTCATGCGGTAGTTATTCAACCCCCCAGTTGATATGTTGATTGCGAAAAAACCAGGGGCTTCAATTTTAGCTAACTAATCGCAAACCTACATATGGGGGGAACAATGAAGAAAAGTCTTACTTTTTTTACGCAAACCTAACATTATCATCCAACACTGTGCAAAATCGTTAGAACAATAAAAATTATTCTACAATCACAAAAGCGTTGGATGAATTCAACATTCCCAACGCAAACAAAATTTTTATTTCACTTAAACGGGGTGTAAAATGATAATGAGAGAACAGTATTTAAAACTTTTTCACGGCAAATTGTTGATCCCGATATTACTTTCATTACTGTTGATGAACGGACAAACTTTTGCCCAACAAAACCGGGGATCGATCAGCGGTGTTGTTCGAGATGCGGTTACAAACGAACCTTTAATCGGTGCCAACGTATTTATTACAGAATTAAATACGGGAAGCGCAACCGATACTGAAGGTAAATATGTTATCGAAAATGTACCGGCAGGAACTCATACTGTCTTAGCTCGATTCATCGGTTACAAACAGAGTTCTACCGAAGCCGTAGTTACCGGCAATGCGAGAACTGAAGTCGACTTTTCATTGCAACCAGCTGCCGTACAATTAAACGAACTCGTTGTCACCGGTCAAGGTGTTGCAACGGAAAGAAGAAAACTGACTTCGACCGTCGAATCAATTAAAGCCGACGAAATAAAAGCTGCACCTGTCGAATCAATCGATCAGCTTATACAAGGCAGGGTGCCGGGGATGGTTGCATTTAATTCCTCAGGAATGCCGGGAACCGCCGGCAGAATTGCTGCACGCGGACTAAAAAGTGCTCTTACAAATGCTACTCCTGTTGTATACGTCGATAACGTCCGCGTTGATAACCAGGAAGCTTTTAGACTTGCGCTAGATACCGGAGGTGCTGAAAATTCAGCTCTCGCAGATTTAGTAGTTGGAGAAATCGATCATATAGAAGTAATAAAAGGAGGTGCTGCGTCAACATTGTTCGGTTCGGAAGCTGCTAACGGCGTAATCCAAATTTTTACTAAAAAAGGAACGCCCGGTCCTGCAAAATGGACTGTAAACATAACGAGCGGTTATGATTACCCTAATACAAAATTTGTTACCGAACAATTTGTAAAAGACCACGTTTTCCAAGACGGTTTCTACCAAAGCTACAATTTCAATACTTCCGGTGGTAGTGAGGTTTTCACTTACAACATCGGCAGTAAAATTTATATGAACGACGGGGTATTAGTAGAAAATGTCAATCGCGCAAAAAGCTATAACGTGAACGGCGGATTTAGAGTACTGATCTCCGATGTTTCTACTTTGGAATTATCAACCAGCTATACAAAGTACCAATTTAGAAGAACCGACAACAATAATCTTTCGACTGCACCATACGGTGGTTTCGACGACGGGGAAAGAAATGATCTTTGGGGTTACAACGATTCTCTTAGATTGGTGGATTTAGGATTGATGCTTACTAACAAAATTAACGACGACGTTGACAGATTTACAAACGCGGTCAACTTCGACTACAAACCGTTTGAAAATTTTAACAACCGGTTCACAGTCGGTATCGATTATAGAAAG
Source organism: uncultured Melioribacter sp. (assembly GCA_964600175.1). Classification (GTDB taxonomy): domain Bacteria; phylum Bacteroidota; class Ignavibacteria; order Ignavibacteriales; family Melioribacteraceae; genus Pyranulibacter. Next base: position 12,529 of record CAZRIQ010000029.1, read on the forward strand.
AGCGAAGAACGGCAATTTGTACCCAAGTCTTCAGGAGCATTCTTTGGCGTTGAAAACGGTTTCCTTTCTAGGGCAGATCGTGAATATTTAACACTAACTCTTGCTTATGCCGGGTCCTATGTGCTGCCCAAACTCGGTCCTGTTACCCAGACGGTTGCATTCGGTGCACAGGGATTTAGGGTGGAAGATAGAGAATCATCTGCAGACGGTATCGGTTTTTCTATACCCGGCACGGAAGATTTCGATAATGCTGCCGAAGTAACCGCACAGGAAAGCAACAGGCAGCTTTTCAGCGGAGGATTATATGTCGCTGACCAAATAGGATTATTCGATAAACTTTTTATAGACCTCGGACTTAGGGCAGACGGAAACTCTACTTTCGGTAAAAACATCGGTTTGCAGTATTATCCTAAAGCGGGTATTGCTTACAATATCTCGGAAGAATCTTACTTCCCGGAAGCTATCAAGTCAGTCATAAGTTCGTTAAAACTTCGTTCGTCGTGGGGACAAACCGGAAACTTCCCTCCCCCATTTACAAGGGATAGAAGTTACTTAGCTAATTCTTATCTAAACCAGGTCTTAAGTCTCAATATCTTTCTAGATGCTTTTTCGTTTGTTATTTAGAGGTGGAGTCTTCACCGTTTAGTATTATGATGATTTTTTTGAGGGCGGACGCA
>CAZRIQ010000030.1:0-13034 GCA_964600175.1 uncultured Melioribacter sp.
TAAAATAAATTTTCGAATCGCTTGAAGTCACACCTTTGAATAAAACTTGTGAAGCTGTAAGATTGCCTGTTGAAGAAGAGTAACCGAGTGTTATTCCTGTTGAAGAAGGGAAGTACACTTCGGAATTATTTTCGATATTTAAAGTTGCATCGTTCCTTATCGTAAGATTGTCAATGAAATAGGGAATATTAAAGTTGAGAAGAGAGTAATCGGTTTCTGCGGTTCCTTTTACCTGGATTCCAAAATTTGTGTTGTTGGAGCCGAACGACAAATTAGTCTGGATAATGTTGCCGCCGTCTTCAAGAACAATGGGGTAAACACAATTATCAAACGAACAATTGTTGACTGTAATCGAATTATTTTCAATCCATAAATATGTGTTATCGAATGTACAGTTTTCCAATTGCCCGGCGGCAGAATTATTTTTGAAATAAATTCTTGCATCGTTTGTCAACAAACCTTTGAACGTAACCCCGTCTGCAATTAGATTTCCCTTAGATGTTACACTGTAGCCAACCGTTATGTAAGAGGAAGAAGAAAAATTGACTTCAACTCCATTCTCGATAGTTAGAGTTGCATCATCCCTAATAGTTATTGAGCCGGTAACAGTATAGGGACTGCCTGCAGCTGTCCATGTTGTATTTGTGTTAATTGTTCCCTGGACGTTGGTTTGAGCAAATATCGATGAAGTAACAAAGAGTGAAAAGATAAAAATTACTTTTAAATAATTCATAATACCCTCGGCGTGATAACGTCGAAAGGTATAATTGTGCGGCATTATACTCAACAAAAATAGCACTAAAAAAAAATCTTAATATGGACAAATGGTAATGATATCTGAATTATGGAAATCTAAAATCGTTATAACAAGAGAGGGGCTGCCTAAAGAGTTTTGATTCCAAAATTCAGGTAGCCCCTTTCGGTCTGATTTAAGGGGGAGTAGGGGGTAATTCTTTTACTGTCGAACATAGTTTTCATTTCGGTAGACAACGGGAACACGGGATAGGTTTAAATATTTTCTAAGATTATGAGAAATTAATTTCGAGGCATATCGAGAAGTGAAAAATTGAAATAAAAAAGGTCTCTTCTTGTTTGAAAAGACCTTTTGCCTGAAGATACTTGTTGAAAGTTTATTTCCCTTTTTTTGATGTCACGAAATAAAATGCCGGGATTACAAATAGAGTTAAAATTGTTGAAACAATTAATCCGCCGATACTTACAACACCAAGAGGAATCCTCATTTCTTTTCCCGCTGCACCGATTCCCAACGCCATCGGCAGCATACCAAGAATCAAAGCAATGGTAGACATTAGAATTGGTTTTAATTTTGTTGGGCATGCTCTTACCAAGGCTTCTTTAACTTTCATTTTTTCATCGCGCACCAACTGGTTGGTATAGTCAAGCATAAGAATAGCATTGTTCACGACTATACCGATCAACATTATTATTCCCATCAAGGAAGTAATTCCGAACGATATGTTTGTTAAAAAAAGAATTGTGAAAATTCCTATCATACCAAGCGGAACGGTGACCATAATAAAAACCGGCTGCAGGAAACTTTCTAGGATTGCTGCAAGCAGCATGTAGGTTAAAATAATAGCCAGGAGAAATGCAAAGAGCATATCTTTAATCATGTCGTTCATCATTTTAACATTTCCACCCCAACTAATTTTATACCCGGGCGGCAGCTGCAAATCCGCCAGTCTTTTATCAATTGCTTGAGTTACATTTCCAAGAGGGTAACCGGGAGCCGGGGAACCGGTAAATTGAATGGATGTATATTTTTCTCTATGCAGAATTTTTGTATAACCTTTTGTGAATTTTATATCGCACAGTTGAGCGAGGCGATAAACTACCCCGCGTTGTGAGACTATTGAAATGGCTCCTATCTTATCCGGTGAATCAACGGAACGATCACTCATAGTAACGGTTATATCGTATTCGTTTCCAAATTCCCTGTATTTGGATGACTCCATTCCTTCTACGGCTGAACGCAAAGTAAATGCAATCTCTTGTGCGGTAATTCCGGCATCTGTAAGTTTTTCTCTAACGGGAAAAACCGTTATTTCCGGTTTCCCCGATCTCGAACTATTGTCAAAGTTGATCAATCCCGGTACATCATGAATTCTTGTGATGATTTTATTTTTTAACGATTCAAGTGTGTCCAAATCTTGTCCTTGTAAGAACAACTGGATCGGCGCACCGCCCATACCGGTTTGCGAACCGTAATCGACCGTTAACTTTACATTTGGTATATCAGCTAATTCTTTGACAAAAGTCGAGATCATATCTTTCAGTTTTATATTTCTATCTTTTTCATCAACTAGTTGCACGTCCATGTGCGCCATATTTGTTCCTGTATTTATGTCGCTGATCTTTCCTAGATCGGTCAGTATATGTACAACTTCTTTATGCTGTTTTACTTTATCCTCAATTTGTTTTACAAGTTTTCCGGTTTCATAAAGATTATATCCCTCCGGCATTTCAACGTCGATCTTTATTTTACCGTCATCAAACGGCGGCATAAATTCCACTCCAATCCTCGGTCCGAATATAGCGGCAGTAAAAATGAATAAGAAGAATGAAAGGGCAATGACCAGCCAGCTTCTTTTCTTTGTCTTCAAAACTTTAGACAACCAAACTCCGTACTTGTTATCCCAGGATTTAAATATCGAATTGAGTTTTGCACTGAGTTTGCTTTCATGTTCTTTTTGCGGAAGCATTAACGAGGCAAGCATCGGCGTAAGCGTAAACGAATAGAGGAGTGAAAAAATAGTTGCAAAAGATGCGGCGAGGGCAAGTTCTCTCAAAAATCTTCCTACCAGTGAAGTCATTGTTGCAATCGGCAAAAACACGACGAGATTTGTAAGGGTAGAAGCAAGCACTGCAACCATAACTTCGGTTGTGCCGAAGTATGCTGCGTCTTTGTTATTCTTGCCCATACTTTTGTGCCGGAAAATATTTTCCAGCACAACAACCGAGTTGGCAACGAGAACTCCCACCGATACGGACAAACCCATCAACGTCATCATATTAAGATTCAGCCCGAACATTTGGAGCAGGAGGAACGTGGATATGATAGACGCCGGCATTGTTAAAGCTACAATAATTGTTGATCTCAAATGTGTCAAAAAGATTAACAGTACAATTGATGTAAACAGAACACCGAGAAGTATGTTGCTCATAGTATCATTGACGGTTGAGCGGATAAATTTTGACCTGTCGTTCGCAATTTCGAGATTAACACCTTTGGGTAATGTCTTTCTTATCTCGGGTAAATTTTTTGTTACGGCATCGGCAACATTTACAATATTCCCTTCTTTTGATTTGATGAGACCGAGTCTTACAACGTTTTCATCCCGGTAATTTTTCTCTGCATCAAAATAGACCGCTCTTTGCCGTATATCTTTTCCTGCGTCTCTTACATCTGCAATCTGCGATAATTTTTTATACCCGAACGGTGTGGGGATCTGGAGATCACGAAGAGTTTGTACTTTCGAATATTCTCCAACGAGACGTACGGTGTATTCCTGGTCCTTTATCTGAAAATATCCTCCCGGGATATTTATGTTCTGCGATTGTAGTACTTGAAGAAGCTGCGGAAGCGAGATCATGTTTTCGTAAACAACTTTGTTGTTGAGCACGACACGAATTTCTCTTTCTTGACCGCCGGTTATGGTTACTTTTGCAACTCCATCGATTTGAGAGAAACGATCCTTCAATGTTTTATCTGCAATTTCGTAAAGATCGCGCGGATCCATTTGCCCGCTGAGTACAACATCCATGATTGGATAAGCACGTAAATCAACTTTCTGGACGGTCGGTTTTTCCGCGTCGTCCGGCAGATCGTTTAGTATTGCATCGACTTTATCTTTGACTTCCTGGTTGGCAATGTCGACACTCTTACTTAGTTGAAATTCGATAATGACGATTGAAAATCCGTCGAGTGAATACGATTCCACTCTTTCGATTTGACTTATGGTTGAAACAGCATCTTCAATCCTTTTACTAATCAAAGTCTCGACTTCTTTTGGTCCGGCACCCGGGTAAATAGTTTGGACAGTGACATATGGTATTTCAACATCCGGCATTTGATCCAGGCTCAATGTAAAATACGCGAGCGCACCGAAGATTATAAAAACCATGATTCCCATGGTCGTCATTATTGGTCTGTTTATTGAAAGTTTTGCAAGCAGCATATTTTCCCCTCGTTAGATCACTTTTACTTTTGTACCGTCGGTTAACTGCTCACCGCCTTTGGTGATTAAACGGTCATTTACATTTAACCCGCTGTTTACTTCAACATATATTTCGCTTTCTCTATCGTACGTTACATACTGTTTCTTGGCAACTCCGTTTCTTTCGATAAAAACAAAATCTCCTTTCTCATCATTTTGAATTAAGTTTCTTTCCAGCACAATTGCCTTTGTATTTTCGTAAGTTAAAATGCTTATGTCTGCAGTTTGATTTATCTTTAATTTATTGTGCGGATTATCGAATTCAACTTCTGCATAAAACGCCTGCATCTTCGGATCGATACCGAATGAAGTTTCTATTACTCTTCCGTAAAATGTTTTACCGTTGACCGTTGCTGTTACCTTATCACCCCTTTTAATCCGGTTAATTTCCGAATCCGATGCCCAGACTTTTGCTCTCATTTCATTTGTTTGAGCGATAGTAAAAAGCGGATCTTTTGCAGCAACGTTGTCGCCTTCTTTAACCGAAATTTCCGTAATAACACCGTCGAATTGAGCTTCGATAAATAGAAGCTGTCTCACTGCTTCGTAATTTCTTTTATCGACCAGGTATTTTGCTTCGGCGCCGTCAAGAGCGGCTTGTGAAGTTTCACCTGCGGCGAGAAGTACTTTCATTCTTTCGTATGTTTTTTGAGAATTTTCGAAAGCCGTTTTTGCCTGGTCGTAACTTGCAGACGGTGCATCTTCCGGGAATTCAACAACAACTTGATCTTTCTTTACGAATTGACCTACACTACAATTAATTTTGGAAATTCTCCCGCCGATCAATGCGCCGCGAGTTGTCTGCCGTATTCCGTAAAGTTTTGCAAAGTAGCTGAGCGACTTATCGAACGTTTTGTACTGAATCGTCCTCACGGCAACGGGAATTCCTTCCTCGGCTTGAATCTGTCCCATGCTTTTTGACGATTCGTCTTTTCCGTTGCTGCAGCTTTGTACAATTACCGTTGCTGTAATTATCGAACATAAAAGTGCGGCTTGTAGAAATATTTTTAGAACTTTCATGATTTTATTTATCTCCCGCTTATTAGTTCAATTTTATTTTGAATCTTTTTGCTGAACATGTTCCAAGTATTTATCACTGACCTTGCCCAGGAGTTTATCCAATTCAGCTTTTGATATTATGTAGTTGTAGATCGATTGGATCCTGTTAACTTTAGCCGTGCTCAATTCAAGATCGGCATTTTTAATATCTAGTTGTGTCGCCGTTCCTTCCTTGTATCGCGTCGTTGCAATTTGATATGCTTTTTCAGCTAATTGAACATTGCGTTCTATCGCATCGATCTGTGATTGAACTTTTCCTAACTCCATCAGTTGCGACTTTACTTCTTTGGAAAGTAAATCTTTCATCTGACTGATTTGTTCATCCGTTTCTTTCACTCCTATTATAGCCTGGTCGACGCGGTTGTTTGCTCTAAATCCTCTGAACAAATTGATCGAAAGATTTAAGCCTACGGTAGTCGAACTATATGTTTGGAAATTCAGATTGTCGGATGAGCCGGCGTAAGCATAATTCCCGAATGCGGTCAGCATCGGCCAGTAGTCCGCTCTTTCAAGGGCAATAAACTCCTCATCGACCTGTCTTTTTATTTCGAATGTATTCAGATCGAGGTTATTGTTAAGTACACTATTTACCATTACATCTTCCTGTTCGAGAATTTCTGGCTCATAAGTAAACTCGCCGGTTACAGAAATATCTTGCGATTGATCAACACCTAAGAGAATCTTCAGCCCGTTCTTCGCATCTTGAACCGTTTTCTGCAAATCCTGAACTTTCGGACGAATATTCTCTACATGGACTTCAACCTGCAGCTGATCGAATTCCGAAACCAAGCCTTGTTTATAATATGCGGTAACATTTTGCAAATTATCTTCGGCGTTTTTCAAACTTGCTTCCGTTATATTCAGCATTTCTTGCGCGAGCAGTACACCGTAAAAAGCTTTTTTAACATTAAGAATGGTATTTGCGGTAACGGCTTTTAAGTTTTCCTGTGCAAGATTTAAGTATATATGTGATGCACCGATTCCCCGGAAGACTGCCGAGTTAAAAAGAACCTGGCTTAAAGTAAATTGCGATGTAAAACTATTCGACAATGCGAATGATTGAAGCACATTACCAACCGGTTTAAACTTGTTGTTGTCTTGCGGCAGCACCTTTTCATCGAATAAAATCTGGTATGTCGCGTTTGAAAGAAGTGAGCCGAAGTCCGGGAAAGACGTTTTCGGTTTTTGGATGAAATGCGCAAAGTTCGTTGTAAAATCGAGTGTCGGTAACGCATAACCAAAAGCCTCGTTAACTGCATGCTCGGATTTTTCAATCTCCATCTTTGCTACTTTGATATCGGCATTATTGTCGAGAGCAGTAAAGACGGCATCATTGAGAGTGTAAGTTTTTGTTTGTGCGCTGACAGCGGGTACGATAAATAAAATAATTACCGTAAAGAGCCGCAGCTGTCTGGTAGTAGACGTAATTATACTCATGTTTTTCTCTGGTGTTTTATTTCTATTTTTATGAACGAAACGATACCTGCTCAGTAAAAAAGCCTAACATGTCGTTAAACTTTTTGTAACAAAATCGATTTCGTGAAAAGTGTTATATGTAAAGACCAACATTATTTTAGTTTGGCTGTTGGTTTTTCCTACCGCTCTGTTGAAACAGGGTTTCTTATGGGGAAATGTCGCAAAAAGAATTTTTAATTGTGAGTTTCTCCCCTCATAGTGCTGCAGCATAACTATAACTTGTCGAACAACTAATTTTTGTGTTTGAAAAGTTATGGATATCAAATTTTGGAATCAATTTTTTAGTGAACAAAAGTTTATAAAGAGTTAAGAAGTGCAATCAGCACGACGAAATTTAGACGTTTGTAAAAGTATATAGTTTAGCATTTCTCGGACGGCGGTCGATGTAACCCTGGAATCTCAGTTTTTTGATTCTTTCCGTAAAAACCCTCATAAAAAATCCATGTGAGACAAGAAGTATATTTTCTTTTCGGGATTCTTTTAATAATTCTAAAAGGTTGTCAATCCTTTTTGAAGTTTCCGCAAACGTTTCCGGCTGTGAACTTTTGTTTTTGTACCAAGCAATCCTTCCTCCGATATGCCAGATTATTGAAGGGAGTTTGTATTTTTTGTTGGTAAACGGCATTAAGGGTACTTCGCAAAGTAAATCTGTAAGTATGATTTCCTTTTTGAATAAGAATCTGGCGGTTTCAACGGCGCGCGGCAGTGTACTGCAAAAACAAATATCCCATTCGTTTTCATTAATTATTAGATTGTTTTTTATTACAGGTGCTTTGTCGTAGGCCGACATTGATTCTGCAAATTGCTGTGCAGTTATGCAACCTTTATTAAGAGAATAATCGACTTTGAAATGTCTGATTAAGCCGACTTTCATTTGAGCTCTTTGTAGCGGAAACAATCCGTTGTGTGATCGTTAACCATACCGACTGCCTGCATGAATGCGTAACAAATTGTTGAGCCGACGAATTTGAATCCACGTTTTTTGAGATCCTTACTCATTGCATCGGATTCTTTAGTCTTTGCGGGAATGTTTTTTAAATCTTTACACTTATTTATAATTGTTTTACCGTTAAAAAATTGCCGGATGTATTTATCGAACGATCCGAATTCCTTTTTAACTTTCAGGAAAGCTTTCGCATTTGTGATTGTCGCGGCAATCTTCAACCTGTTTCGAATGATTCCCTCATTCTTTAAAAGTTCTTTTACTTTTTTCGAATCGTACTTGGCAATTTTAACCGGGTCGAAATTATCGAGCGCTTTTCTGTAATTTTTTCGTTTGCGGAGAATGGTAATCCAACTTAAACCTGCCTGTGCTCCTTCGAGTATAAGCATCTCGAAAAGTTTTTTATCGTTATGAACGGGAACACCCCATTCTTTATCATGATATTCGACATAGAGCTGATCGTCCCCGCACCATTGACAACGTTTAATCATCGCATCCTCTTTTTTTATTTTGGCAATCCGCCGAATATTTTTTTAATCGTACGATGAAACTTGTGAAATGATTCAACCGGATTGGCAAACATCAGAATACATTCTTTATAGACTGTGTTTATTCCATTTTGTTTGCATAGTTCAATAGCTTCTTTTGTTTCGCTTCCTTGCTGAATCCAAATATTTTTAACCCCGTGGGAAATTATTTCCATCACTGCGCGATCTGTCTGCGACGTGTTAACGGCAAGAAACGCACCGTCGATATTGACCGGAATGTCACTGATGTTCTTATAACATTTGTTGCCGTCGATTTCGTCCGCGTTAGGATTGACTGCGAATACATTATAACCCTTCTTTTTCAGCTCGTTGTATGCGGAATTTCCGAATTTCTTTCCGCCTCTTGAAACGCCAAGAACCGCAATATTTTTCGAGGATAAAAAGTTTTCAACGGATGAGCGTGATACTCTTTTCATATAACCTCCAAATTTATTTTATCCAGACACTTTTAATATTTACAAATTCCCTTATTCCATAGTTCGAAAGTTCTCTCCCGTAGCCTGAATTTTTAACTCCGCCGAATGGTAATCTCGGATCGGATTTTACCATTCCGTTAATGAACACATTGCCGGTTTCTATTTTTGTCGCAAGTGTTTTGGCTTTGGTTGGATTGTTCGTCCATAATGCTGCACCCAGCCCGAAATTTGTATCGTTAGCAATTTGTATTGCTTCGTTCTCATCTTTCGCTTTTATCAAACTTGCAACCGGTCCGAATATTTCGTCATCGTAAGCCGGCATTCCTTTCTTCAAGTTTCCAAGTATAGTTGGTGCGTAGTAAAATCCATTCCCTGGCAAAACTTTTCCTCCTGTTAAAATTTCTGCTCCCATTTCAACCGACTTTTTGACCTGTGCATCAAGTTCATGTAGTAAGTCTTCTCTTGCGATCGGACCCAATTCTGTTTTTTCATCCATTGGGTTGCCGACGATGATTTTTTCCATCATCCCCACAAATTTCTCTTTGAACTTTTCATAGACTTTTTCGACAACGATAAATCTTTTGGCAGCAATGCAGCTTTGTCCATTATTAATCAGTCGTGCTGTTACAGCAGTTTTGACAGCATCATCAATATTTGCATCTTCCAAAACAATGAAGGGATCGCTTCCGCCGAGTTCCAAAACTGTTTTTTTAAGTTGTCTGCCGCAAGCCTCCGCAACTGTTTTTCCAGCGGGTTCACTCCCGGTCAGGGTTGCCGCTTTTACTTTCGGATGTTCGATTACATCTTTCACTTGTTTTGCACCGATCAGCAGTGTAGTAAAAGCATTTTCGGGAAAACCGGCTTCTGAAAAAATTTCTTCGATTGCCAATGCGCTTTGCGGTACGTTCGATGCATGTTTCAGTAAACCGACATTGCCCACCATTAATCCCGGTGCGGCAAAACGGAATACCTGCCAGAAAGGAAAATTCCAGGGCATGACAGCAAGAACAACACCGAGCGGATCGAATTCGATATAACTTTCGGATGCATCTGTTGTTACCTTTTCATTTTGCAAAATTGTCTCTGCGTTTTCGGCATAATACTCACATACCCATACACACTTCTCAACTTCGGATACTGCCTGCGAAATCGGCTTTCCCATTTCTCTTGTAATTATTTCTCCGTAATGATTTTTCTTTTCTCTTAGAATCTCGGCAGCGTGATTCATCAATTTTTTTCGCTCGGAGAAAGGAACTGTTCGCCAATTCAGAAATGTCTCATGTGCCTTTTCAATTATGTCTGAAACTTTTTCGTGCGGGTATTCATCAAATGTTTTTTCTATTTTTCCGGTAGCGGGATTGATGGTTTGAATTGCCATGATGAGTTCTCCAATTTTTTCGGAATCAACTGTTTGGAGTTAATTAACAAATTATTCGTGTAAATAATTAAGAAAATTTTCGACTAATGAAAAGTAAAAAATTTATTGCACTTGCAGCAGTGATGGGATTTCTGGGTGTAGCGTTCGGTGCATTTGGAGTGCACGGATTAAAAGAACACCTTAGCTCCGGTATGATGGAAATATACAAAACCGGGGTGCAGTATCATCTTATTCATTCTGTTGTTCTGCTTGTACTTGCGTTTTGGGGCGGAGAAAAATTTTCCGCGGCATTCTATTTTATTTTCTTCGGGATATTTCTTTTCTCGTTTTCACTCTATCTTTATTCGATAACCGCACTAACATTCTTTGCAATTGTAACTCCGTTCGGAGGAGTGTCGTTTATGGTCGGGTGGATATTAATTATTGTTACGGCGGTGAGGTCAAAGAGTTCAAACGATTAAAAAAAATAGAACACAGATGACGCAGATTTCAACTGATCATTACGGATGTTTAATAGAAAGGAATCTTCTGTTTGTCATGACTTAAGTTGTACAAAGGAAAGCGACTAGAGCAGGTGTTTCCTAATTAATTTTTTGTTAAGTGATAATTTTTCTTGACTTCGAATTATTTTTTATTAAGTTCGTAAACAGTTATACTAATTTCTCTATTTAGGAACATCTAAAAGTTCTTTATGAAGAAAAGCCAACCCAAGACTTTTGTTCTCGACACAAACGTAATTCTTCACGACCCGACATGCATTAATCACTTTCAAGAAAACAATATTATTATACCGCTTTCAGTTATTGAGGAGCTGGACCACTTCAAACGCGGCAACCAGGTTATAAATCTTAACGCACGCGAATTTGCCCGCACGCTTGATTCGATAACCGGCAATGACATTTTTAACGGCGGTGTTTCGCTTGGAAGGGGAAAGGGAAAAGTCCGGGTTGTTATAACGAAAGGGTTGTCGAAGGAAATTCAAAATGTTTTTAGAGAAGATAATGTTGACCACCGTGTTCTAAGCGCCGCTTACGAAACACTTCAGCAGGGCAAAAACGGGAAAGTTGTCCTTATTAGTAAAGATGTAAACCTTCGCATGAAGTCGAAAGCTCTCGGCATTCCGGCGGAAGATTATACAACCGATAGGATTTCAAACGTTGAGGATTTATACAGCGGTAAAGACATAGTAGAAGATTTTGACGATGATCTTCTCCAGGAATTTTATTCAGCACCTTACGAAGTTCCGGCGAAGAAAGTCAGTAAGAAAATTAGGAAGGAGATTGTCCCGAACAAGTATTTTATTATTCGCAACTCAAACCGTTCCGTCCTCGCCGTTCTCGATTCTGAAACGGAAGTTTATAAGAGAATAGATAAACAGCTTGTATACGGCATCAAACCGCGCAATGCCGAGCAAACTTTTGCGGTCAATGCACTTATTAATACAGATATACCTTTGGTTTCAATGACCGGCAAAGCCGGTACCGGGAAAACTTTACTTGCACTTGCAAGTGCGCTTCAAATTAGAAAAAGTTATAGGCAGATTTACATAGCTCGTCCGATAGTTCCTCTCAGCAACAAGGACATCGGTTATTTGCCCGGCGATGTTGAAAGTAAACTGGCGCCGTATATGCAGCCGTTGTGGGATAACTTAAAAGTGATCCAGGATCAATTTGCCGAGACGGACAAGAATTTTCAGCTTATCAACAATATGATTAAGGAAGAGAAACTGGTAATTGAACCGTTAAGTTATATACGGGGAAGAAGTCTGCAGAGAATTTATTTTATTGTTGATGAAGCACAAAATTTGACCCCGCACGAAATAAAAACTATAATTACCCGAGCCGGTGAAGGAGCAAAAGTCGTTCTCACCGGCGACATTTACCAGATCGATCATCCATACCTCGATTCGCAATCGAACGGTCTCTCGTATTTGATTGAGCATTTCAAAGGACAGAAACTTTACGCACACGTGAACCTCGAAAAAGGCGAACGCTCCGAGCTCGCAGAACTAGCAAGTAATTTGTTGTAGTCTTTTGTAGGTCGAACCACAGTTTTGACAAACGCCATTATTTTGCAAATAAAAATATCAATGTTAATTTTTCGGTGGAGAGAAACGTCAGTATCTATTATATAGTACAGTAAATTTTGAAAGGAATATGAATATGCAAACAGCCGTTGACCAACACGCTCTGCCGCCGGTACCGGAAATGGAGCAGGCGTACAAACAAAGCGATAAATCGTACGACGGGATTTTCTATCTTGCAGTTCGCAGTACCGGAATATTCTGCCGACCTTCTTGCTCGGCAAGAAAACCGCTTTCGAAGAATGTTGAATATTTTTCAACTGCAAGAGAAGCGGTATTTGCCGGATTCAGACCGTGCAAGCGCTGCCGCCCGATGGAAGTTCACGGAACTCCGCCTGCATGGGTTTTAAAATTGTTGAACATGATTGAAGAAGATCCTACGAAGAGATACAATGATCAGTTTCTTCGTTCGATTAAAATTGATCCCGCAAGGGCAAGAAGATATTTTCAGAAAAATTACGGGATGACATTCCAAGCGTACTGCCGCGGCAGAAGACTTGGGATTTCGTTTGAGCAAATTAAACTCGGCGAAAAACTCGATGATGTTGCACTCGGTTATGGTTACGAATCTCACAGCGGTTTCCGTGATGCATTTGTAAAAACGTTTGGCAAACCCCCGGCAAAGAGTAAAATATCGGATTGTATTGTAACCGCATGGATTGAAAGTCCGATGGGGCCGTTGATTACCGCAGCGAACAAAGACGGAATTTGCCTGCTTGAGTTTACCGACCGCCGAATGCTTGATGCGCAATTCACAACGCTGCGTAAGCATTTTAAGTGTGCTATTGTACCTGGTAAAAACAAACACATTACGCAACTGGAAAAGGAATTAAAGAAATATTTTGACGGAACATTAAAAAACTTTACTGTACCGGTTGTTTATCCCGGCAGCG
>CAZRIQ010000031.1:0-12866 GCA_964600175.1 uncultured Melioribacter sp.
GACCGCGCAGATTTAGTTGCAGGTTATCAAGGTCAAACCGCTATTAAAACGAACCAGGTCATCAAGCAAGCGCTCGGCGGAACTTTATTTATTAACGAAGCTTATACACTTTCAAAAAGCTCAAACGATCCCGGGCAGGAAGCAATAGAAACACTGTCGAAAAATATGGAAGATCACGGCGGGCAACTCGCAGTTATCGCAGCCGGTTATACAAAGGAGATGGAGAATTTTCTCGAATCCAACCCGGGACTGCAGTCCCGTTTCTCTAATGTTTTTATGTTTGAGGATTACTCACCCCGTCAACTATTAGGAATTACGGTCGAACTTGCTTCAACCATCGGTTACAAATTGGATGAAGGAGCACTTCAAGCATTTCACGACATATTCACAAATATGTGCGGCGAAAAAGACAAGAATTTCGGTAACGCTCGTACGGTAAAAAATCTATTGTATAAAGCTATAAGCAACCAGGAAGAAAGAATTTCAAAAATGACATCCTACAGTGACAACGATTTGATGACAATAACACTTGAAGATGTTGAAAACATTTAATTATCGTTCCATTTACCAGTCAAATTAAATCAATGCTCGAATTAAAAAATCTAACGAAAAAGTTTGGATACTTTACAGCCGTTAACGGTTTGAACCTTCGAATAAATAAGGGTGATCTTTTCGGATTCCTTGGACCAAATGGCGCCGGCAAAACAACCACGATAAAGATGGTAGTTTCACTTCTCTCCCCTACCTCAGGATCAATTTATTTGAACGGCAATAATGTTTGGGAGAATTTAATCGAATCAAAAATGAAAATCGGCTACATCCCCGATCAACCGTTTCTATACGATAAATTGACCGGCAAGGAATACTTATTTTTTTCGGGAGGTTTATACAATATTCCAAAAGAAAAACTAAGACAAAAAGTTAACGAAGTAATCGAAATGTTTAAAATCGATGAGTGGATGGATAAACGAACCGAAGAATATTCACAAGGAATGCGACAGCGGATTGTAATTGCGTCTGCATTCTTACATGAACCGGAATTAATAATTATCGATGAGCCAATGATTGGACTCGATCCTCAAAGTGCTTTTCTGGTTAAGAAGATTTTAAAGGAAAGCACTCAAAAAGGTACGACGATTTTCATGTCTACACATAGTCTTAATGTAGTAGAAGAGATTTGTAACCGCGTGGGAATTATCAACAACGGCAGTCTAATTTTCAACGATACAATCGATGTACTTGAGCAGATGAAATCCGAAAAGAACGACAATCTGGAAGAATTGTTCATCCAATTGACAAATGAACAATGAAACAGCTTCTGCACATATTAAAATACAAATTCATCGCTTATATAAAATTTGAAACGAAGGTTAGTTTTTCTTCGCTCTTTAAAAGCTTCAGCAGTTTACTTATTTACGGCGGGTTCGGTGTCGGTGCTTTCTTTTTCTCAAAGAGTTTAATAAGATTTTTATTGATCGACATCAAAGTTGGGATGTTTCTATTGCACCAATTCATCTCGATTGTGCTTTTCATTTTTTTCATTTCTGTGAATGTCGGTAATATAATTGTGGCTCATTCGACTCTATTCAAATCGGACGATGTTACATTTTTCATGTCAAAGCCCGTTAATCCGTCTAAAATCTTTCTAATCAAATTTCTCGACAATTTCTTCTACAGTTCTTCAACACTTTTCATAATAATTGTTTCAGTGCTTGCCGGGTATGCATCATACTTTCATCTTTCAGTCACTTCATTTTTAATCATAATTGTATTTAATTTTCTACCGTTTATAATTACTGCAGGTTCTCTCGGTGTACTGATTTTACTTCTCATAATCCGGCTCTCGGCAAAGTTCGGAGTTAAACAAGTTATTTATTCCATGGTAATACTTTATTTGCTTACCGTAATTTTATTTTTCAATCTCAACTCGCCGGTAAAGCTTGTAAATTCTGTAATGTACTACTATCCGCTTGTGAACAAAGACAAATTTCTTAATTACCTATTACCTTCATTTACCAAATATCTACCGAACAATTGGCTTGCAATAACTTCTTACTGGATAACACTTGGACAAGTTTCGGAAGCATTAAAAACAACAATTTATCAAGTTGGTCTAAGTGCATTCCTATTTGGGCTGACATATTTCTTGGGAAAACGGTGGTACTTCCAGACATGGCTCTTGAATCTGAGGCTTTCTTCCGAGAATAGGAGAAGAATTGATGACGAAAGGAGTAAAAAAGTTCTATTCGGATTTTTAAAACCAAGCATTCTCAAACCGCAAATCGAAGCAATTTTAAAAAGGGATTTTTTACTTTTCTTCCGCGAACCGGTCCAGGTTATTCATCTCTCTGTATTATTGATCTTAATTGGGATTTTTATTTCAAGCGTCAGCGGGATAAAGTTTGTTGGACTCGGTAATTTTTATTTGCAGGCTTCAATTTACTTATCGTTTTTTCTTTTCAACATGCTGCTTATCTCAACGTTGTCTCTAAGATTTGTCTTTCCGGCAATGAGTCTTGAAGGACTCGGCTTCTGGAAAATAAAATCTGCCCCCATTAAGAACAACATATTCATCCGCTTGAAAATACTGCCGCAGATAATTATCATTGTATTAGTTGGATTGTTGTTGAGCGTGTTATCGAACTTAAAGTTCAATTCGCATTTTTTATATATAAACGTTTTGTTGACTTTAGCGGCGTCGTTGTCGCTTATCGCTGTTAATTTTGGAATGGGCTCTGTCTATACGAATTATAAAGAAAAGAATGCGATTCGTATTGCATCTTCGCAAGGCGCTTCCATCTCTTTTCTCTTCAACATTTTTTATATGCTTTTTGTGATTGCTTTTATGTTCAGACCTGTAAGTGATTATTTCCTTTCTGTTATGATTAAACGACCGTTTAATTACTCCATCTTCTACTTACCGGTCGTATCAATTATAATTCTATCAACGCTAATAGTCTTTTTCTTTTCCAGGATGGTTATTACTTC
The DNA here is from genome assembly GCA_964600175.1 of uncultured Melioribacter sp. GTDB lineage: Bacteria > Bacteroidota > Ignavibacteria > Ignavibacteriales > Melioribacteraceae > Pyranulibacter. Next base: position 2,989 of record CAZRIQ010000031.1, read on the forward strand.
TATGAAGAGAGATCTCTAAAGGGTCGAGTAAAATGATTATATCATTTCACTCAATAGTTCCGGTCTCGGCTGCGGAATTACAATTTTATTAACGAGCAGTCCCCTATCGGAAATCACCTTAGCCCCGGCTTCTACTGCACTTGTAACTGCAGCGACTTCGCCGGTTAACGTACAAAATGCTTTCCCTCCGAGCGCCATAGCTAAACGAATCTCGATAATCTTTACATTTGCTGCTTTAACTGCTGCATCGGCGCCTTCAATTAATGAAGCGACTGAAAATGATTCTATTATTCCTAACGCTTCAAGCAGATTTATATTTGAATGACCGGACAACGCCGGGAAAATATCTTTGTGAACATTCGGAATTACAAACGTATCTATAACTGCAAAATCAATTTGGTTGACTGCATTATCAACAGCCGACTGAACCTCGGCAACATCGCCGCCGATTAACACCATATACTTACCTGAACAAATTGTACGAGAAAGAACCAACTCGACTTGAGCCGTTTTCAACATTATATCACAAGCTTGCATTCCTGCTGCTATGCTTGTCAATTCTATTAAACCGAGTGAATTCATTTCCATATTTATCTCCTTTCTCTATGTATATCTTAGCGAGAAGTATTTTCACGCAAGGACGCAAAGTTTTTCGCAAAGCTCGCAAAGATTATAAGTTATTCACAATTCTATGAATGCCGTATTTAAGTAGCTTTTCGTTAAAGTTAATTAATAATCCTAATTTTAATCCGGATAATTTTAAATAAGTCAATGTTTGAGCATAATGTACTGGTGCAAGGGTTTCAACTGATTTAATCTCAATAACAACTTTTTTATTCACTAATAGATCCAATCGATATCCTACTTCAAATTTGTTCTCTTTGTAAATTAACGGCATCGGTACCTGTTGCTCTACAATTAATCCTTCTTCTCTGAGATCATAGGCTAAAGTATTTTCATAAACAGATTCCAATAAACCGGGTCCTAGTTCTTTATGCAATTCAATTGCTGTTGTAACTATGATCCGTGAAATTTCATTTTCATCCAATTCCCTTTCTTCCTTGCGTTCTTTGCGATATCCTTGCGAACTTTGCGTGAAAGAAATACTCTAAAATTTTAGAAGATTTTTATTCCAAAAGTTTATTCTACCTAAGTATTCTTATAAACTCGTCATTAACATGAGTTATCTTTCCTGAAATAGATGCATGAACCTTCGCACCTAATTTACCTTGTTCGACGTCAGCAATCAAATCACCTTCACTAACAACATCGCCAATTTTAACAACAGGTTTGCTTGGAATACCAGTATGCTGCTTCGTCAATATTTTCACTTGCTTCGGCTCCGGTTTGTCATTTCTGAACGGAGTATGCGTATCATACTTACTTATATCCATTTTCTTCATCAACATTTTTAACGGAACTCTTCTTCCCTCTTTTATTGGATGAACCTTAACCGGTTTTGGTTGCTCATATTTTATCCCGGTTTTCTTCATATAATCTTTACCCTGGTTACATGCTTCACGCGGGTATAAATCTTCAGGACAAGCATATAACGAACACAACCCGCACGAGCAACAAAGATCGGCATATTGGTTCCAAACAGCTTCGCCAGTAGTTGTAAAAACAAGAGAACGCATAACTTTATGCGGCTGCACATCGTAACCAAGTAAATATCTCGGACAAAATTCAGTACAGTAACTGCACTGGTCGCAAGCAGACTTCCCGATTCTATTCATATCCTGCATGGGTCTTTGCATTCTTCCAACCAAATAATGATCAGCCGGCAGAACAATAATTCCCGCAATAGTTTTTGTTACAACTTCCGTCAGATCGAAAGTAAGTTTGCCCATTAAAATTCCACTTACAAAAACACCGAAATCTTTAACCGTTGCACCACCGCAGAAATCGAGAAGTTCTTTTATGGAAGTACCAACCGGTACAAAAAAAGTTGCCGGATTTTTAACTGCACCTGCAACACACACAAATTTTTCGGTTACCGGAATTCCGTCGTTTGCTTTTGCGATATTGTAGAAAGTCTCTACATTATTTACTACACAGCCGACATCGAGTGGAAGACCATGAGGCGGGATTAACCTTTTTGTCGCCGAGTAAACTAATTCATATTCATCACCGGAAGGATAGAAATCACCAAGCAGACAAATTTCAATTTTGCCGTTGCTATAACTTTTCTCAACCGCTTCGACAGCCTCGGCATTCTTTGCTTTGATTCCAAAATATACTTTCTTAGCCGAAACTTTTTTCGTCATCAATTCCACACCGCGGATAACCTCAGGTGCAAAGTGTACCATAATTTCAAAATCTTTGTGGATTAAGGGTTCACATTCGGCACCGTTCACACATACAAATTCAACTTTAGATTGAGCCTTAACATGAGAAGGAAATCCTGCACCACCGGCGCCTACGACCCCGGCATTAAAAATTTTCTCATCGAGTTCCATCCAATTCCTTTCTCTTTATCACAACAACAGTCTTATCATCAACGTAACGGCTTTTTGACGATGTGAATTTAATGACATCGTCCAAAATTGAAGTCGCTATTTCTTTCGGCGAAAGATCGACTGTCTTTCTAATGATTTCCTCAAGTCTGCTTTCTTCGTACATCTCAAAGTTTTTGTTCGCCGATTCGGTAATACCATCGGTATAAATTACTAAAACGTCGCCTGAATTGAAATTGATGCTGTCGGTTTCGTACGTAGAATTCGGAACAGGACCAATCAACGGACCCGTCGGATTTAACCGGATGAAAGATTTACTTGATTTGTTATAAAACAAAGGCGGGTTATGACCGGCATTCACATATAAGAACAATCCTTTTTTATCTGCTGATAATTCACCATAAAACAACGACGTGAATTTATCATCAGCAAATATTTTATTTATCAATTGGTTAAGCCGCTTCATCATAGAAGCCATCTTCATTTGAAACGTGCTTGCCATTCTTAGAGCACCTGAGATGTACATAGCTTCTGCTGCAGCAGCGAGTCCTTTAGATGCCGCATCCCCTACTGCAACTCCAAGTCTTTCGTCTTCATCGCCGATCTTCAAGTAATCGTAAAAATCTCCGGCAACAGTTTCAGCTGGAATTGTAACACCGAAAATCTCATAATTTTTGAAATGATATTCATGTTCCGGTAGAATACTTCGCTGCAACTGTTTTGCTTTGTCGATGTCAGCTATCAAGTTTTTCTGCGACAGCGAAAGAAATTTCTCATTCAACTTTGATGTTAGAACGGTTGCAACAATATTAAGCGTATATCTTAAATCGTCATCGATCGCAGGGCTGTTAACAGCTAAAAGAAATTCATAAAACCTTGTACCTTCAAGTTTTATTTTGTGTCCAACGCCTGAAGCAGAATATTTTAAGATTCCCTTGCTAATCAATGTTGTATTTGTCTCGTCTGCTAAAACCGTTCTTTCATTCGCAATTCTCTCTAAGATAGGATAATCAGCAACATTCAGATAAAAATCATCCGGAATCTTTTGAACATTCCCGGTTTGGTATAAAAGTTTGTAAACCTTTTTAGTCGAATCCAATCTCCAAACCCTGCCGCCGGTAACATTGATCAAATCACTCTCAACTATTTGTCTTACTACCTCCGATAACAACTCTTTCTCCGAATCAAACTTCTTGGAAGCAGCAGTTTCAATTGTCCTGTATAATTTCTTTTGGTCCATCATAATGGCAAGTCAAATTTAGTTTGCGTAAAAGTTTATTACTTTAATCAAAGCTCTCTTACAAACTTCGTTAAATTCATTCGAAGAAAAAGAATTCATAATACTATTATACGTCGGTCTATAAACACCTTTCTCAACATAGCCTCCGCCTTCAAAAACACCAATTTTGTTTTTATATTGGTCGGTAGACGGCGTAGGAATCGGCGTGCCCGGCTTTACCAAATCTTTCCACTTAGAAGCGAAATTAACAAGCGTAGTTAGATTCGCTTCCCAAGGTTCAACATCAAGCGGATACATGTCTTGGTAAGTATTGTCGTTGCCGTATTCATCTGCGAGTCCTGCCAATCCATGTCCGAATTCATGCACCATAATTTGTGGCGTCAGCCTGTTATCGACGGCTGTAAGAGTATAATAATTATAAACTGCGCCGCCGCCATACTTTGAAGTATTGACCAAAATATATATCTGGTCGTACGGTACATTGGAGGCAAGATCTCTTACCATAAAATAGCTTGTAGTCATCAAATAGCGTTCGCTGTCAAAAGTATAAAAGTGTGAATTCAAAATCGTGTTCTTCCAAACTCCGTCACCGGGAATATCCGTACCGCTTTCAAGCGAGGGCGCTTCAACTCCCCAAATGTTAAACTTGTCTTTCACTTCCTTAAATGGAGAATAATTAAAAAGATCATCACGCAACTTTTCACAATCGTCTTTAAACTTTTCCATTTCGTCTTTAGTATATCCTTCCGGGATTACAACAATATCGAGTTTATCCTCCGATGGACCGGAATACCATACTTTAAAACTCGGAAACTTCTCTTTCTGTTCTTGAATTATGAAATAACTTTTGGGATCGACAACGTACTCAAACTTCTTTTCGAAGTTGTTTCTTCTATCTCTTCTATCAATCTCTACTTTTATTTTCCTTCTCGGAAAAGGCATAACAACCGATCCCTCCATCGATCTGAAAGTATTTTTTGCTTCTTCGGTTGTCTGCCATTCCTGGTACAAATCCGAAAAACCACGCGAGTAAATTTCCTTTCCGGTCGAGTTATCGTAAACATGCAAATAATAATTTCCGAAGTTCAGCGTATCGATTAAATTCTTATAAGAGCCGCCCCAGTAAGGTTCTTCAATCAACTTATCGAAAGAAATAATTTCAGTCTTTTTGTCGCCGGTATGAAAGTAATCCAACCTCAGAGTTTTTGAAACGAAATACTGGTCAAAATCACCCTGTGCATATAAACTTGAAACAAATAACAAAACCAAGAACAACTTTTTCATCTTCCCCTCAAAGTAAAATGTAGAATAACGGATTTAAACTTTAGTTTTCCTTGAACCCGGTTTAATCACAGGAATATTCTCTTTGCACAACGGACATTCTTCCGGCTTATATGAAATAACTTCAAGTTGCAAAGTGCTGAACTGCGGCACACCGAATTTGACTTTGTTGTTGCTGCGGTCGACAATCATTCCTACTCCTACAACTTCTGCACCGTTTTCTTTAACAATATCCATCACTTCAAAAACCGATCCGCCGGTTGTTATAACATCTTCACATACAAGAACTTTTTCATTCGACGATAACTTAAATCCCCTGCGTAAGGTCATTTTATTATCTTCCCTTTCGGCAAAGATAAACCTTCTTTTCAATTGACGCGCGACTTCCTGCCCGACACATATTCCGCCGATTGCAGGAGATATGACAGTATCGATTTCATATTCCTTAAAATATTCCGAGATCAGTCTACAAATTTTCTCATTGTATTCGGGATATTGTAAAACCTGAGCACATTGAAAATATTGGTTACTGTGACGACCGGACGTTAATAAAAAATGCCCATTTAAAAGGGCATTTGTTTTCAAAAAAATGTCGAGAATATTTTGGTTGGTCATTACTTTATTTTCTCAATTATTTCGGCAAGCTTAAAATCATTTTCCGTAACGCCGCCGGCACTGTGAGTAGACAACGTTACATCCACTTTATTCCAAGAATGAAGAAACAAATCCGGGTGATGATCCATCTTCTCGGCTTCAATACCGGTCTTCACGATAAAAGAAATTGCATCTGCAAAATCGTTTTTCGAATATTCTTTCTGTAAAGCATTGTTCGAGTAATTCCATCCGTTCAAATTCTTAATTCGTGCGTTTATCTCTTCCGTTTTCAATAAATCCATATTTATCCTTTCCTTTCATTTTTCCTGGTTTCCTTCAGGAGTTTTTTCTTCCGTTTCTTCAGGCTCTTGAACTTTGCCGCTTACAAAATACAATTCCTCGGTATTCTTTTTATGCTTTACAACTATCTTATCGCCTTCTTTAAAATGAACAAGAAGCAGTTCCTCTGCAAGAGGATCTTCAACATATTTTTGAATTGCTCTCTTCAAAGGTCTCGCCCCGAACTTCGGGTCAAATCCTTTGTCAGACAGAAACTCAATTGCAGATTTACTCAATTCGATAGCCATCTTATTGTCACTTACGTTCTTTATCAAGTCCTTCATCTCAATCGCAATAATCTGTTTAATATCGTTCCGGTCAAGACTTCTGAACACAATCGTTTCGTCAACCCTATTCAAAAATTCCGGGTTGAATAATTTTTTCATCGCATCTTCAACTGTATTTTTAAGATTTGTATAATGATCCGCTTCATTCTCGCCGCCGAAACCGAAACCGCCGGTAGATTTAATGTCTTTTGTCCCAATGTTAGACGTCATGATAATTATCGTGTTCTTAAAATCGACTCTCCTACCGAGACTATCGGTTAACTGTCCATCATCCAGAACTTGTAGTAAAATGTTGAATACATCAGGATGTGCTTTTTCAATTTCGTCAAAAAGAACAACGGAATAAGGTTTTCTTCGAACGCGTTCCGTTAACTGCCCGCCTTCTTCATAGCCAACATATCCAGGAGGTGCGCCAACCAATCTTGAAACAGCAAACTTTTCCATGTATTCGCTCATATCAATCCTAACAAGTGCATCTTCGGAATCAAACAAATACCTGGCAAGTTCTTTACCAAGTTCGGTTTTGCCAACACCGGTCGGACCTAAAAACACGAAACTACCAATTGGTTTGTTGGCACGTTTCAATCCTGCTCTTGTTCTCCTAATCGCTTTGGATAACTTTATTACGGCTTCATCCTGACCTACAATTCTTTCTTTAAGAGCGTCTTCCATCTTCATCAATTTTTCGGATTCAGCCTGAATAACGCGGGTAACCGGAATTCCGGTCATCATCGAAACAACAGTACCGATATCGTCTTCGGTAACATCGTAGACAATGTTTCTTGTTTTTTCGTCCCACTCCCTTTTTGCAAGTTCAAGATCGGATTGAAGCTGTCTTTCGGTATCGCGCAAACGAGCCGCTTCTTCATAATCTTGCTGCTTTACAACTTGAATTTTCTTCTGTTTAATTTTTTCAATCTCTTCTTCGAGTTTCAAAATTTCATCTGAAACAGTAAAGTGACCCATATGAACACGCGAACCCGCTTCGTCAATAACGTCTATAGCTTTATCGGGGAGATGCCTATCTGTAATATATCTTTCACTCATTCTTACGGCAGAATCGATTGCTTCTTTTGTATACATCACATGATGGTGTTCTTCATACAAGAATTTTATTTTTTCCAAAATTTTGATTGTTTCATCTGCAGAGGGCGGATCGATCATAACTTTTTGGAAACGTCTATCGAGAGCGCCGTCGGTTTCAACAAATTTTCTATACTCGTCCAATGTAGTAGCACCGATGCATTGAATATCGCCTCGTGCAAGAGCAGGCTTGAACATGTTTGATGCATCGAGAGAACCTGAAGCACCGCCTGCCCCAACAATCGTATGAAGTTCATCGATAAACAAAATTACATCTTCTGCCTTTTCAAGTTCATTCATCAACGCTTTCATTCTTTCTTCAAACTGACCGCGGTATTTAGTACCAGCAACAAGTCCTGCCAAATCCAAAGTAACGACTCTTTTTTCCTGGAGAATTCTCGGTACCTTTCTCTGAACAATTCTAAGTGCAAGTCCTTCTGCAATTGCGGTTTTTCCAACTCCCGGTTCGCCAATTAGAACCGGATTATTTTTCTTCCTACGGCTCAATACTTGCGCAACACGTTCAATTTCTTTTTCCCGCCCGATTACCGGATCGAGTTTATCTTCAATTGCAAACTTGGTAAGATCGCGACCGAAGTTATCAAGAACCGGCGTTTTTGTTTTTTCAACTTTTCTTGCAGAAGCAAAGTTAACTGCTTGTGCTTTACCGGGATCTTTACTGCTCAAGATGTTATTTAACTCCGCACGTGCAGCATCGTACGTAACGTTGAACTGATGCAGTATTTGTGTAGCTATATTATCCTCATCCCTTAAGAGAGATAAAAGAATATGTTCCGTACCAATAACTTCCGATTTATATATTTTCGATTCGATCTGGGTAATCTTTAAAACTTTTTCTGCTTGTTTAGTTAGAGGAATATTTCCGATTGTAAGTGTACCGCCGGATGTGCGAACCGTATCTTCAATTGCCTTCTTGAGTTTAACAAGATCGACATCCAAATTACGCACAATTTTTACGGCAACACCTTGACCTTCACGGATTATTCCCAGTAAAAGGTGTTCGGTCCCAATATAGTCGTGACCTAATCTTAAAGCTTCCTCCCTACTAAGTCTAATTACCTCCTGTACTCTTTCCGAAAAATTACCATCCATAAGTATTTCCTTCTAAAAAGTTTTCGTGGTAAACATCAAACATACTGTAAATGCCGTACTAAATATAAATAACCAAGCCGCCCTAATCAAGGTTATCACGTCCGACTATTTTTTGCATTTCTTTTGATTTGGACAAATTGGAATAGAACTTTTTTATTGATAAATTAAGTTCAGAAAACGCATTATAAAAGAGGGAATTATGGAAGCTTTGACAGGATTATCGATCATTATTGTAATAGCAGTTGTCTTTATCCTAATTATCTTTTTCTACTATGTTCCAATCGGATTATTCATTACAGCTTACTTCTCCGGCGTGAAAATGAGGATCTTCAGAGACTTGATTGGGATGAGACTTAGGAAGGTATCACCGCAAGTAATTGTAAGAAATATGATTGCGGCAGCAAAAGCCGATATTCATCTTGAATCCGGATTACTTGAAGCACATTACCTTGCCGGAGGAAATGTAACAAAAGTTGTTAACGCTTTGATTTCCGCAAACAAAGCAAATCTTGATCTTCAATTTCAAAAAGCTGCTGCAATTGATCTTGCAGGCAGGGATGTTTTGGAAGCTGTTAAAATGTCTGTACTTCCGAAAGTTATTGAAACTCCAATGGTTACGGCTGTTGCCAAAGACGGAATTCAGCTAAAAGCAATGGCGAGAATTACAGTTAGAGCAAACCTTGAGAGATTGGTCGGAGGAGCAACGGAAGCAACTATTTTAGCCCGTGTAGGTGAAGGAATTGTATCTACCATAGGTTCAAGTAAAACTCATAAAGAAGTTCTGGAAAATCCGGATAATATTTCCAAAACGGTACTCGCTAAAGGTTTAGATGCAGGGACTGCATTTGAAATTTTATCGATCGATATTGCAGACGTTGACGTAGGCACAAACATCGGAGCAATTCTGCAGGCGGATCAAGCAGAAGCCGATTTGAAAGTTGCACGTGCTAAAGCAGAAGAAAGACGCGCTGCCGCAGTTGCTCTTGAACAAGAAATGAATGCCGAAGTTGCAAAAATGCGCGCTAAAGTTGTTGAAGCCGAAGCACAGGTTCCACAGGCAATGGCAGACGCTTTCAGATCCGGAAGATTAGGAGTAATGGATTATTACAATATGAAAAATATTCAGTCCGATACCGAAATGAGAAATTCAATTGCAAAACCGGAAGAGAAGAAGGATAAAGACAAGAATGGATAATCTTTTCGAATATATAATTGCAGCATTTTTCATTATTAGTCTTCTTAGTTCGCTGGGTAAAAAGAAAAAAAAGAGCCAGATGAGACAACAAATGCCCGGTGAAAAATCCTATGATCGAATCGATAACAAGGAAGACCGGACTACCCAGACGCAGGAAAAAATTATGACTCGTCCTAACGGAGGGTGGGGACAACCTGCCCCTCCGTCTTCCCCAAAAGATATTTTTGATCTAATCTTTAACGAACAGGAGCAAAGTGTAAAAACATCCCAAGACAAACCGCAAATACAAA
>CAZRIQ010000032.1:0-12779 GCA_964600175.1 uncultured Melioribacter sp.
TTATCCTGAAATGTCCGCCGCGTGTGTTTGGTATGCCGTCAACAGCACAAAAGAAACTTTCAAAAACCATTTTGAGAATTGAATCCGTGTAATCGTCGTCGTTGCCGTATTTTGGGGTTTCAAAAACAAGTTTCTCTCTTAGCTCATTTTTGTTTTTAAAATTTGAATTCATTGCATTGAATAATTCTTTCATTGAGAATTTTTTCTTATCGAAAATGTTATACTTCAAAGACGAAAGTGAGTCGGTAATACTTCCTAATCCCACACCTTGTATATAAGAAGTGTTGTATCTTGTTCCGCCCGCGTTGTAATCTTTCCCGTTAGCAATGCAGTCGTCAATTAAGATCGACATGAAAGGTGCAGGCATATATTCCGCATATAATCTTTCGATTATGGTGTTCCCTTTAATTTTTATGTCTACAAAATGTTTTAATTGTTTTTCGAAAGCTTCATAAAGTTGATCAAAGGAAGTAAATGAGTTTGGATCGCCGGATGTAATGCCGATTTGTTTTTGAGTACGCGGATCGAAACCATTGTTCAAAGTAATTTCTAAAATTTTCGTAAGGTTCAAATAGCCGGTTAAGATGTACGCTTCTTTTCCGAAAGCACCGGCTTCAACACATCCGCTTGCCCCGCCGTTTCGTGCGTCGATAATAGACTTTCCCTGCCGGACAAGTTCCTGCACTATTGCATCGGTATTAAATATTGACGGCTGACCGTAACCTGTTTTTATAATTTTTATTGCGCGTTTCAATAATTGATCGGGATTTTTTTGGCTGACCTGTACCATTGAACTCGGCTGAAGTAACCGCATTTCTTCAATTACATCGAGAAGAACATAAGTCAGTTCATTAACAGCATCTTCGCCGTTTTCTTTTACACCGCCGACGTTTATTAAACAGAAGTCAGTGTAAGTGTTGCTTTCCTGAGCAGTAACTCCAACCTTTGGCGGCGCCGGTTGGTTATTAAATTTTATCCAAAATGATTGAAGCAATTCTTTTGCACTTTCTTCAGTTTGTAATCCGCTTTCTATATCCCTTTTATAAAAAGGATAAAGATGTTGATCGAGTCTGCCGGGATTGAAGGAATCCCATGTATTTAATTCCGTAATTACACCAAGATGAACGAACCAATAGTATTGAAGTGCTTCCCACATAGTTTTCGGCGCATTTGCAGGAACGCGTTTGCAGATTCCCGCCATCGTCTCAAGTTCATTTTTCCTTTTTGCGTTTTTTTCATTCGAAGCAAGTTCACTTAATTTATCTGCATATCTTTTTGCATAACTGATCAAAGCATCTGCAGCAATATTCATTGCTATCAATTCTTCGCGTTTGTCAAATGCCCCCGGGTCGTTGTAAAAATCGAGTTTGCCTATTGCATCTTGAATGTCTTTTTTAATGTCGATCATTCCTTTGCTGTAAATTTTATACCCGAGGACAGTATGGCCCGGTGCACGTTGTTCCATAAATTCGGTGAAGATTCCGGCATTGTAACAGTCAATCCATTCTTTGTCGACTTTTTCAAAAATTTTATCGCGGATCGATTTCCCCTGCCAGAACGGTATTATTTCATTTTTAAAAAGACGCTTTGTTTCTTCACTTACTTTGAAAGAGATTTTTTCGCGTGTGTCGAGGATATCTAAATCATTGAGACTGTGCACACAAAGTTCGGGGTAGGTAGGTGTAGCTTTCGGCTCAGGTCCTCTTTCACCGACAATTAGCTCGCTGTCGTTTATACATAGCTTCTTGTTTTCAAGTAAGTATTTAAATGCCAGCGCGCGTGCAACCGGAACGGAAACTTTTTCAGTTTGACCTCTCTTATAAAACTCGGTAAGCAGAATCGCACGCTCGTCGGATAGAGTGGGCTTTGCTTCCAAAGTCTGCTTGCGGAGTTTTTTTATTCTTTCATTCATAATTATCCTTCGATGATTACAGGCTTATCTGTAAGTGAAAATCTATCTTTAATTTTATTCATTTCATCATTTGTAAGCGGTTCAAGATCGGGAATTTTATTTTGCTTTCTCATTTTGTTGTATTTCGAATAAGCCGTTTTATGAAACGGAAGAAGGCTGATTCCTTTTATTTTTTTAAGTGATGAAATAAAATTTACCAATTCTTCCAAATTATCTTTTGTATCCGTAACAGAAGGGATAACCGGAATTCTAATTGTAACTTTATTGCCAAGTTCGGTTAGATGTTTTAAGTTATCATGAATCAGTTTGTTTGAAACACCGGTATATTCAATATGCTTTTGTTCGTTTACAATTTTAAGGTCGAAGAGAAAAAGATCAACTAGCTCATAAATTTTTTTGAAGTTTTCCCATTCGGAATAACCGCTCGTATCGACCGCCGTGGAGATTCCTTTTTTGTTACATTCTTTAAGTAATTTGATTAGAAAATCAATTTGCAAAAGCGGTTCGCCGCCGGAAAAAGTCACTCCGCCTTTCGACTCTTCGTAAAACGGGATGTCTTTTTCAATTTCTTTCATTACATCAGCAACCGAAATTTTTTTGCCTACGATATTTTTATTGTTCCCTTCATAAGAAAGATTCCATCGGAATGTGCATCCCTCAAATTCTTCCGGTTCAATTTTTTGACTTTCAGGATTGTGACACCACCAGCAGTTAAGCGGACAACCCTTGAAAAAGATTGTCGTCCGTATTCCGGGACCATCATTGATAGAATATTTTTTTATGTCGAATATATAGCCGTTAACAGGCATGGATTTGTTTATCCGATGAACGTACAATTATTAATGAACAAATATAGTTGAATCGCTTCTAAAGTGAAATTAAAAGAGTGGTATTATTAAGTTGGAATAGTTGACAAAAATAATTTTGTCAAGTCTTTTGGCAAAAAATTTTTTGTCAAATAAAAATACTGGAATTTCTTCAGATTTTTAATCTTTTCTGAGATTTTTTGATATTTTTGGTTTAGTCAAGATAAGATTCTGATATGATAGAAAGGAAACTCACCCAAGCCAACAGCGATTACGATTACATAATCATCGGCAGCGGATTTGGCGGTTCTGTTGCAGCGCTCCGGCTCTCCGAAAAAGGTTACAGAGTTTTAGTGATTGAAAAGGGGAAGTGGTACACGTCGAAAGATTTTCCAAAGACTAATTGGAATTTGAAACGCTGGCTTTGGATTCCAACATTAAGATTCTTCGGATTTTTCAAAATTACGTTTTATAGGCATGTTGGAATTTTATCCGGAGTTGGTGTCGGCGGCGGGTCATTGGTTTATGCGAATACATTACCGGTTCCAAAGAAAGAGTTTTTTGCAACGGGTTCATGGTCTCAACTTGCCGATTGGGAAAACGAATTAAAAGAACATTATCAGACTGCCAAAAGAATGCTTGGCGTGGTTGAAAATCCCAGATTGGAAAACGGCGACAAAGTAATTCAACAAATGGCAGTTGAATTAGGCAAAGAAAAATATTTTGAACCGACAGACGTTGCAGTTTATTTCGGCGAACCTAATAAGACGGTAAAGGATCCATATTTCAACGGTGAAGGTCCGGATCGATCCGGATGCACATTTTGCGGCGGATGCATGGTAGGCTGCAGAGAGAATGCTAAGAATACACTTGATAAAAATTACCTTTATCTCGCACAAAAAAGATGTGCCGAAATTCAGGCTGAGTCGCAAGTTTGTGATATTGTACCGATAAATGAAGACGGCTCAGAAGGATATGTTGTGAAGTGGAAAACATCGACTAAAATATTTAAAGGGAAGGGTGAGTTTAGAACCAAGGGAATAGTTTTTTCCGGCGGTGTGCTTGGAACGGTGCCGTTGCTTCTTAAATTAAAAGAGAGTTCGATGCCGAATCTTTCGGAGAGAGTCGGGCATATTGTTCGAACGAATTCCGAAAGTTTAATGGGAATTGTTGCACCGCAAAAAGAAACCGCTTTCTCCGACGGAATCGCTATCAGTTCAATTTTACACACCGACGAGCACAGTCATCTTGAACCTGTGCGTTATCCTTCCGGTTCTGGATTCTGGCGGTTTCAATTGGCTCCGTTAACAATTGGAAAGAATTTTATCAGCAGACTTTTAGGAGCAATTGCTGAAGTTGTAAAACATCCTATAAAATATTTCAAAGTTTATTTTGTGAAGGACTGGGCTAAGAAAACCCAAATTCTTTTATACATGCGCACGTTAGATGGAACTCTTCGATTTACAAAAGGGAAGTTTCGTATGAAATCACAGGCCGGAGAAGGTTCTGTGCCGACAGCATTTTTACCCGAAGCAAAAAAACTTGCCGGTATGTTTGCCGAGAGAGTTAACGGAACTCCGGGTGCGTTGTTATCGGAGATAATTTTGGGAATACCAACCACTGCGCACATCCTTGGAGGTGCTGTTATGGGCAAAGACATTCGCGTAGGTGTAATCGATAAAGACAATAGAGTGTTCGGGTACGAAAATGTGTTTGTGTGCGACGGCTCGATGATTTCTTCAAATCCGGGTGTGAATCCTTCTTTAACAATTCTTGCAATTAGCGAAAGAGCGATGAGTAAAGTCCCGCAAAAGTAGAGACGGGGTGTGTTAATCAAAACCCCTGGTCCTTTAAAGAAATTGCCGGAAACGTAAGTTGTTTACACAATAATAATAGTTTACCTTTCTGTGTCGCCCCTGACGGGGTTAAATTCTTTGTGATTTTTTTTCTATTAATATTACGCTCCTACGGAGCGTGTAAGCTGACATTATATTTTTTTAGTTACTGAAGATCTAAAGATGCGGTATTCATAGGAGGAGTGATAAGGGTAGGTCACTTCGAGAATGATATGAAGATTAGCAGTTCCCAGAATGAGTTTTATAAATAGAGCCTCGTAGAGGCGGAACATTAGTAATATTAAATCTCAGAGTGCAAAATAAGCTTCGTTAGAAGCGATACAAAAACTGTTGAACAAAACAACAACCTCCTTCAAGTACAAGGAACAGTCGGAGCTACCGCTTCGACCTGCAATAAAAATTGTTACGGGACTTGACATTTCTATACATTAAATCAATTTTTGAGACTAAGTTAACAATTTTATCAATTGAGAGGGGGTTATGAAAACCTTGAAAAAATTTCTATTGCTGCTATTGGTTATTTTATACATCCAACCAATTGTTGCGCAAGAAGCAGATTCAACAAAAATAACTTTAGACCGGCTCTTAAAGGGTACCGAATTCTATGGAGAGAGATTTGGTCCCGCCCGTTTTATAGACGACGGGAAAAGTTATACTACTCTTGAGAAATCGGAAGAAGTTAAAGATGCACGCGACATTGTAAAGTATAACACGGAAACTGGTGAAAGCGAAATTTTGGTTTCCGCCAAACTTTTAATTCCCGAGGGAGATTCTACGGCACTTTCAATTTCTAATTATGAATGGTCGCCGAACAATGAGATGCTTCTGATTTTTACCAACACTGCACGTGTATGGCGTTATAATACGCGCGGCGATTATTGGGTTTTGAATTTAAAGACAAGTAAGTTGATGAAACTCGGCGGGGATGCGCCTGAATCTTCATTAATGTTCACAAAGTTTTCACCCGATAATAAAAAAGTTGCTTACGTAAGTGAACATAATGTTTTTGTCCAGGATTTATCTGACGGCAAAATCACCCAGTTAACATTCGATGGATCGACAACAATCATTAACGGAACATTCGATTGGGTTTACGAAGAAGAACTGGACGATCGGGACGGTTTCCGCTGGAGTCCGGACAGCAAGTCGATTGCCTACTGGCAGCTCGATGCTTCCGGCGTACGTGATTTTCTTTTGATCGACGATACCGATTCTCTTTATTCGTTTGTGAAACCGGTACAATATCCCAAGGCTGGTACAACAAATTCATCGTGCAAAGTTGGTGTTGTAAGTGCCGATGGCGGTAAAACAGTTTGGATGAAAGTTCCGGGCGATCCACGCAACAATTATATTGCGCGTATGGATTGGGCGGAGACTTCCGATGAAATTTATGTTCAGCATTTAAACAGGCTTCAAAACAATCTTGAGGTAATGTTATGCAATATTAAAACCGGTAATATCAAAACAATTCTTACCGAAACAGACAAGGCATGGATCGATATAAACGACGATATGCATTGGTTCAACGACGGCAAAGAATTTACTTGGATTAGCGAACGCGACGGCTGGAGACATATGTATGTTGTATCCCGCGACGGTAAGGATGTTAAGTTGGTTACACCCGGCAACTTTGATGTGATTCAAGTTGAATCGATAGATTTTAAAGAAGGCTGGATTTATTATATAGCTTCACCAAATAATGCAACCCAACGCTATTTATATAGAGTGTCGTTAGACGGTAAAGGTAAGATTGAAATGATAACCCCAATAGATGAAAAGGGCGTTAATAGTTATCAAATAGCCGACGGTTCTAAATATGCAATTCATAATTACTCTAATGCAAACACTCCTTCAACAATTGATCTGGTTGCGTTGCCGAGTCATAAAGTGATTAGAAAATTAGTGGAAAACGAGAAGCTCAAGAAAACCATAAGCGAATTGAATATTACGCCGGAGAAGTTTTTCAAAGTCGATATCGGAAATGATGTTGTTCTAGATGGTTGGATGATAAAGCCGCCGGATTTCGATCCGACAAAAAAATATCCCGTGCTGTATTACTTATACGGACATCCCGCAGCCCAAACGGTTATGGATCGATGGGGCGGATTTCAAAGTTTGTGGTTTTGGATGCTTTCGCAGCAAGGTTACATTGTTATAAGTGTCGACAATAGGGGAACACCCGCACCGAAAGGACGCGCATTTAGAAAATATCTATATAAGAATATCGGCGGTATTACATCCAAAGATCAAGCAGATGCAATGATTGAAATGATAAAACAGTTTAGTTTCATCGATGCGTCTCGGATCGGCGTTTGGGGTTGGAGCGGCGGTGCAGTATCTACACTGAATTTAATGTTTAGGTATCCCGATATTTTTAACACTGGTATGGCTGTTGCGCCTGTTACCGATGAACGTCTGTACGATACAATTTATACTGAGCGGTATATGGGGCTGCCGGATGAGAATGCAGCGGGATATGATGAAAGCGCACCGCTTACTTATGCGCATCAGTTAAAAGGTAACCTTTTAGTTGTTCACGGCAGCGGCGACGATAACGTTCATTATCAAAATACCGAACGGCTTGTTAATGAGTTGGTGAAGTACAACAAGCAGTTTACCATGATGGTTTATCCCAATAGAACTCACGGGATATATGAAGGTCCGGGAACGAGATTGCATTTGTTTACGCTCTTGACAAATTATCTCGAGAAAAATCTTCCTGCCGGTGCAAAATAGTTTTTAACCCGTCTCTTTTTATCTAAACGCTTAAAAAAGGGACGGGTCTTTTTTCTTTATTCTTTTTGATTATCATTTCTGAAATACCAATTTTAAATCCGTATTTATATTTTCTTTCTATATTTAAAAGCACGAGATGTTCTCAAAACGCTTTAGTTAAGAATGATAAATAAAAATAGAAAATACAATTAGAACTAATAGTGATGATAAAATGAAATTCAATTTCAGAAGCACAAATTTTTATTTAATCCTTATACCGTTAGTTTTTTTAACCTGCATCAAACTAACTGCGCAAAAAAGTACTATTATAAAAATCTGGCCGGGTAAGCCGCTTTATTCATTAACAGATCAGAATATGGAGCGGAGTGAATTAGGTTCCGACGGGGTTAGGAGATATTATAGTATAACAGTTCCAACATTGGAATATTTCAAACCGGAAAAACCAAATGGTGCCGCAGTTATTGTATGTCCTGGCGGCGGATACATACGGATTGCATATACACATGAAGGAATCGATGTTGCAAAGTGGTTTGCAAAGCTCGGCATCTCGGCGTTTATTCTGAAATATAGAATTCCCGATGATAAGTATATGGAACATAAAGACAGGGTCCCTCTTGCCGATGCACAACAGGCAATTTACTACCTAAGAAAAAACGCAAAAGAATATGGGATTGATCCTGACAGGATTGGTGTGATTGGTTTTTCTGCCGGCGGGCATGTAGCCGCAACTCTCTCAACACATTTTGCAAAGCCTGTAATTCCGGATAAAGAGAAAATAAACTTGCGTCCGGATTTCAGCATCTTAGTTTATCCGGTGATTTCAATGGAAAATGGTATTACGCATGAGGGTTCGAGAAATAGTTTATTAGGAGAAAATCCTTCCGATTCACTTATTGATGAGTATTCCAACGAATTATTTGTAACCGATAAAACACCTCCGGCATTTCTTATGCATGCGTCAGACGATCGTTACGTGCCGGTTGAAAACAGTCTTTACTATTACAAGGCGTTAAAAGATCATGGTGTAGCAGCTGTTTTGCATATATTTCAAACGGGTGGTCACGGCTTTGCAATGAAAAATCCGTGGGATGACAAACAGTGGTTCTATCTGTTGAATAACTGGCTTATTGAAAACAAGTTAATTGAAAAGTAGGGATGAAATGACATTTTTAGAATATTCTTGGGACGACAATGGATTTTGTTAGGTCCGTAGAAAAAAAATTTAAAGAACTCTTTGGTGAACAACCGGTACTTGTTCGTTCACCGGGTCGCGTTAATTTAATAGGTGAACATACGGATTATAACCTGGGTTACGTTCTTCCGGCTGCAATTGACAAGGCGATCTATTTTGCAATTGCACCGCGGAATGATGATAAATGCATGTTGTTTGCTTACGACATGAAGGAGAATTTCGAATTTCGAATTTCGAATTTCGGATTTACAGAGAAAGGATGGCCAAATTATTTGATGGGAGTGGTGGATCAACTGCTGAAGATGGGAAAAAAAATTAAGGGCTTTAATTGTGTGTTTGGTGGCGATATCCCGATAGGAGCTGGACTTTCGTCATCTGCGGCTATTGAAGCCGGGCTGGCATTTGCACTGAATAATATTTTTAATTTGGAAATCGATAAACTTTCGCTTGTAAAACTTGCACAAAAAGCCGAAAACGAATTTGTCGGTGTCCAGTGCGGAATCATGGATCAATATATAAATATTTTCGGGGAAGCCGGCAAAGTGTTGAAGATCGACTGCCGTTCGCTTGAATATGAATATTTTCCCTTTGAGTTCGATAATGTTTCGATAGTTTTGTTCGATACGCAGGTTTCGCATTCTCTTGCCTCTTCTGAGTATAACCAGCGGAGAAAAGAATGCAGTAGCGGCGTTGAGATAATTAAAAAGAACAACAGTTCAGTTCAAAGTTTGAGAGATGTTTCCATTGAAATGCTTGGTGAGTATGAAGACAAAATTGACCCGGTAACATTCAAGCGCTGCAAGTATGTGGTTGAAGAAAACACAAGATTATTAAAAGCATGTTCATCGTTGGTAAAAGGCGATCTAAAAGCATTCGGAAAATTAATGTTTCAAACGCACGAAGGATTAAGTAAGCAATACGAGGTAAGCTGTGCTGAATTGGATTTTTTGGTTAATATTGTAAGAAACAATCCGGCTGTTTACGGCTCTCGAATGATGGGTGGTGGATTCGGCGGATGTACAATCAACCTTGTTGAGAATAAAGGTGTAAACGAATTGATTGCGGACGTTGCAAAATCGTATAAGCAAAAATTCAATATTGAAATGAAAAGTTATGTTACCTTGATAGGAAAGGGAACAAGAATAGTTAATAGATCATGAAGCAGCAAAAGTATAGTTTATATTCCCACAGGCGGAAGAATATCTTAACCGGAGATTGGGTGCTTGTTTCACCTCATAGAACTAAGCGTCCATGGCTCGGCGAAGTATCTCCGCCGGATTTGGATAAAAGGCCAAAATACGATCCAAATTGTTATTTATGCCCAAATAACAAACGCGCGAACGGGGAAGTCAATCCCGATTATAAAAGCACATTTGTTTTCACGAATGATTTTTCGGCATTAATGAAAGAATCGTCGACAGCAGCTTTGAATAAAGAAAATTTACTCATTGCCAAAGGTGAAAAGGGAATTTGCAGGGTAGTCAACTTTTCCCCGCGCCATGATCTAACTTTAGCAGAATTGCCTGTTGATGAAATAAAAAATGTAATTGAGACCTGGCAAAAAGAATTTAAGCAGCTTAGTGCCGACCCGGACATCAATTACATAACGATATTTGAGAATAAAGGTTCAATGATGGGAAACAGCAATCTGCATTCGCATTGCCAGATTTGGGCGCAGGAAAGTATTCCCCGGGAAGCGGCGAAAGAATTGAAAAATTTTAAAGACTATTTCAAAAAGAACAAAAGAAGTATCCTGAGTGATTATATAAAGATTGAAAAAAAGGAAAACGAGAGACTGATTTTCGAAAACGATCATTTTGTTGTGCTTATTCCTTTTTGGGCAGTTTGGCCCTACGAGACCTTGATTGTCCCGAAGAGAAAGATTCCAAACATTCTCCGGCTTAGCGAAAAAGAAAAACAAACCTTTGCAGAAGCGTTAAAAGTTATAACAACTAAATACGACAACTTATTTCAAACATCTTTTCCGTATTCCGCGGGATTGCATCAAGCTCTAACAGACGGTAAAAAACATGAAGAGTGGCATTTACACATGCATTTTTATCCCCCCTTGCTGAGATCGGCGAGTGTTAAAAAACATATGGTTGGTTACGAAATGCTATCGGAACCGCAAAGAGATTTGACTCCCGAATACTGTGCCGGAATCCTGCGCGAAGTGCCTGATGTTCATTACAAGGATAAACGATAGCAAATACCTAAGAGTTGCTCGCGTTGAAATTGGCTTTCAGTGGGCTGCTGAGTGATGTTATCACTTTCAGAAATAAAATACAACAAAAAAATTTTTTCTTTTTCCTTTGGAATAACATTTCCTTTTTGTTAGCTTGTTGGTGAGTAAGCAACGATTTAAGACCCTTAATTTTAGACACATGTTACCAATTACACTCGACAACCAGCAGCAAATAAATCTTTTCCCAGGTTATTCCCCGAGCAATTTTTATTATGAATTAAGAGTTATGCAGGAAGGACTTTTTACAGAGGTGCGTCTTTTTTATTTAGCTTCAAGAAAAAAAAGTTCATCACAAAAACAGAACAAAAAAACTCCCCGCAGAAAAAGAAGAACGAAAGCCGATAAAAATATGCGGCTTTTGTTTTCTATGAATGATTGATTAAACAATGACCGGGCGTCGAGCTCATTATTTATCCTATCGCACTTTGCAGAGATTATGGAATTAAAACGCAAACTCACATTGTTTGACCTGACAATGATCGCGATCGGTTCGACGATTGGGTCAGGTATATTCTTCACTCCTTCTTTAATTGCCAATGCACTGCAATCCCCATTTTTAATTTTATTTGTTTGGCTAATCGGTGGTTTGATGGCGCTTGCCGGCGCACTGACTTTTTCCGAGTTAAGTACATTGTTTCCTCAAGCCGGGGGAATTTACGTTTATTTGAAAGAAGCATACGGAGAATTAGCCGGATTCTTATACGGCTGGGCTTACTTTGGAGTAGTAAATACGGGTGGAATTGCAGCCTTATCGATTGCATTTGCGACCTACTTCGGTTATTTCGTTCATCTAAGTCCAACTGGAATTACAATTGCCGCAATAGCCGGGATTGTGATTGTTACGGTTATTAATGTCATGGGAGTTAAAGCCGGCGGTGTCTTTTCAGACATTTTTACCGTCTTAAAACTTGCCGGTATTGTCGGGTTAATTTTTGTCGGATTGGTTTTAGGAAGTT
Organism: uncultured Melioribacter sp.; assembly: GCA_964600175.1. Lineage (GTDB taxonomy): Bacteria > Bacteroidota > Ignavibacteria > Ignavibacteriales > Melioribacteraceae > Pyranulibacter. The sequence continues at coordinate 11,704 of CAZRIQ010000032.1, forward strand.
CTTCAACTACCGATTTTTCATTGGGATTTACATCAGAGAAAAGTTTAAGCAGTGCTTTGACTGTGGCGATGGTCGGAGTTTTGTGGTCATGCGGAGGATGGCATCATGCAACGTTTACTTCGGGAGAAAGTATTAATCCCAAAAGAGATGTATCACGTGCAATGATAATCGGGACAGTTACAGTTACGGTGGTTTATTTATTGACAAATGTTGCTTACATGTTTTTGTTGACGCCGGGACAGATTGGTTTGTCGCAGACCGTTGCGGCAGATGCAGTTGGTGTTGTGTTAGGCACAGTAGGCGGTTCTGTTATTGCAATTGCTGTTTTCATTTCCACATTCGGCACCACCGGGATTTACACGTTAACAGCGCCGAGAATTTATTTTGCAATGGCGAACGATAAAATATTCTTTCCAAAGATTGCGAAAGTTCATCCCAAATATCACACGCCGATGAACGCGATAATTGCGCAGTCTGTCTGGGCGATAATTCTAATTTTGTTTTGGGGAACGTTTGAAAATCTTATCTCTTATGTGGTTTTTGTCGATTACATATTCTTCGGGCTTGCAGCTTGGGCAATTTTTGTATTTAGAAGAAAACTCCCTTATGCACGGCGTTCGTACAAAACATTGGGCTTTCCTGTAACACCGCTCTTTTTTATTGTGATGTCTGCCTGGTTTGTCGTAAACACATTAATTGAAAAAACGGCACAAGCATGGGCAGGCTTGTTGTTTCTCGGAATCGGCGTACTGGTTTATTTTTATTGGAGAGCACGCAAATAAATTTACCTTGTGATGTACAACCTGCAAAGTACTTATCACCTTTTTGATACCTTTTGGAACAAACGGACAGTTTCTTTCATCTAAAACAGAAAAGGAGGCAGACATGTACGAGGAATTTTCAGGATCGACAAATTCGTGGAAAGTAAAAGGAAAAGAGCTTCTCGAAAAAGTAGAATGGCTGATTAAAGAAGGGAACGTTCGGAGAATTATAATAAAGAATGAAAAAGGGCAGACCTACCTTGAGATTCCGGTTACGGTTGCGGTATTGGGTGCGTTATGTGCTCCAATTTTAGC
>CAZRIQ010000033.1:0-10385 GCA_964600175.1 uncultured Melioribacter sp.
ATATTATAGAAACTGCCCAGCCAATAAATATGGAGGATATTCTAATTTCATTAAAAACTACGATTGAAAATACATCCAACATCACAAAAGATTTGTCCGTGATTACAAACAATATACAATCTGGAAAAGGAACGATAGGAAGATTGTTAATGGATCAATCATTAGCGCAAGATTTCGATTCTACTTTTGTTAATTTAAAAGAAGGCTCTGCCGGATTTAGAATTCTTGTGGACAAAGCAAAAAGTAGTTGGCTGCTGTGGGGTTTTTAAAATGTCTAAATCCTAGCTAACAACTATACTGCAAGTTAATTCCTTTCTTTAAATCTAATTACATCGGGTATTATCTCAACCAAAGGGTGTAGTCCCTTTTTCATCCCTTTGCCCGATTTCAACCTTCACAACATATATGTACCTTTTTACCGAGTAATAAACAAAAATAAATTAACATAGGAGTTAATCTATCATGAAAAAAACGAGCACATTTTTAGGTACGCTTGCAATATTGCTAACTATTGGTATGACTATGTCACAAGCGCAAACAGTAACCGATAGTTGGGCATTCGGTTTTGGTTTCCATTATCCCAGATATGTAGGCGTGCAAGTTACACCTACACATACTAATTATGGTGGATATCTTTCTCTTCAGAGGAATTTCTCAGAACATTTTGGATTAAGACTTAAAGGCGGTTTTTCTCACATGGAAGGAACATGGATCAATCCGGCTTTAGCAACCATTACAGAATCAACTAACCTTATTTCTGCCGATCTTGATTTTATGTTTTACCTAATTCCATGCGAACCGGTTTCACCTTATTTGTATGGTGGACTTGGCGGTACTTACAGAATGTTATCTAACAAAGCAACAGCGACTTTTGATGACAACGCAACGGGAGCAGAATGGAATTTTGGCTTCGGTGTAGATTGGGCGCTTACTAATGATTGGAAAATTGCAACAGATTTTGGTTTTCATTCCACAAGCAATTCAGAACTGGATGGTTTTTACAGCGCTAATGGAAACGATTCTTATTGGGGAGTTAGCGTTGGACTAAATTACTTTTTTGCCCAGGGTAGACCATCTAAGCTATGTGAGCCATGCGCTCCGAGCGGCATAACACAAGAAATGAAAGACGTCGATTATAACAGAATTGAAGAAATGATTATAAAGCATATACCCAAAGAAGTTGTAAAACAAGTTGTTGTTGACACTTGTATTATTAAGGCAATTTCAAATGATAGATTGGTTCTGTATGGTGTAAATTTTGCGTTCGATAAATCCGATCTTTTACCGGAGTCATATCCGGTGCTTGAAAGAGCAGTAAAATTGCTAAACGATAGACCCAACTTGAAAGTTGAGATTCAGGGCTATTGTGATTCTATTGGAACAAAACCTTACAACCAGGAACTTTCGGAAGATAGAGCGCAAACGGTAAAAGCCTATCTTGTTTCTAAAGGTATAGCTGAAAGCAGACTATCAACTGTAGGTTACGGAAAAAGCAATCCTGTTGCGGATAACGGTACAGATGAAGGTCGGGCAATGAACAGAAGAATAGTTTTTAGAATTATTAAATAATAAAGTTATGAAAGTGATTTATGAATGCCTCTGTAACGTGAAGTTACAGGGACATTCATATAAGTTTTGAGTCAATTTTAATAAACAAATCTACATGCTGGATTATTTGTTATCGGATAACGAAAATTAATTGCGAACTTGGAATAACTGAATATAAATAAAATATTTATACATTTGTTTAATTGTATCATCATCTCAAACATGAAGCACCGCACTCCGAAGACGTAATTCCTTTTTCGTTCCGATGTACTATTAATGCATTACAATATCTATGCAGATTTTTAATACGTGAATATTGAAAACTAATTTATCATTGGAGGTAAATTAAAATGAACAAATTGAAAAACACAATTGTTCAAACACTTACCTTTTCACATATAACTTATGTAAGCGGATGGACGCGCTTATTCGGAGCGATGCTAATGCTTGCTTTGATAATGCCTTCCATTGTCGTATCTCAATCTTCGCCGTCTCCTGTAAATCTTAGAACAGCCGGCGATTTCGTGATTCTAGCAAAAACAGGAATATCATCCACGGGAAATACACATATTACTGGGGATATTGGAATTAGTCCGGCCGCTGCGACATACATAACTGGATTTGGACCAATAATGGATGCCTCCGGTACATATTCAACATCATCTTTAGTTACTGGAAAAATATATGCCTCAGACTATACTGACCCAACTCCAACTAAAATGACAACGGCCATAGGCGACATGGAAACCGCATACACCAACGCAGCTGGACGGACATTGCCTGATTATACTGAACTGTACGCCGGAAATCTTACAAGTCAGACACTAACTTATGGCTTGTACAAGTGGAATACGGGTGTATTAATATCTGCCGCAGGCGTCACTATCTCAGGTTCATCAAGTGATGTTTGGATATTCCAGATAGCACAGAATCTTGAATTGGCCAACGGCGCCAATATTACTTTAAGCGGCGGAGCGCAGGCTTCAAACATTTTCTGGCAGGTTGCCGGGCAAGTTACGCTTGGAACAACTGCGGTAATGAAGGGAATTATTTTATGTCAAACACAGATCGTGATGGGTACCGGTGCAACACTAGACGGAAGAGCATTGGCACAGACCGCGGTAACATTAGACGCAAATACTGTTACCGGTTCGGTAGTGACCGCTGTGAAGAATAGTTTAGCGCCTCAAAAATTCGCACTCTTTCAGAGCTATCCGAATCCGTTCAATCCAACCACGATGATTCAATATAGTCTTGAGAAGCCGTCTCAGGTTTCTCTCAAGATTTACAATGTACTTGGTTCTGAAGTGGCTACGCTTGTCAATGGAAAACAGGAAGCCGGCAGTTACACCGTGCCGTTTGGTATAAACAATGGAACACTCGATCTATCGAGTGGTGTGTACTTCTATCGTTTGGAAGCCGGGTCATTCGTTTCAACGAAGAAGTTGATCCTCTTAAAGTAGTTTCAAATATTGTAGGGTCGAGGTTTCCTCGGCCCCTCTTCTCGCAGATATTTTGCCGGGAATCAATTTTAATATTGATCAGAAATCCACGTTTTATTATGTACTTAATTATTCTCCAGAATCTCAACATCATTGAAATGATAATCTCAACAATAAGATGTAGTTCCTTTTTCATCCCTTCGCCCGATTGTATCCCACCGCATGTTATCATACCTTTTATTCACAATCATTCTTTAAAACCTGAATGACTTGTAGAATTAATTTTACAGGAGAATTATTGTGAAAAAGTTATATGCAGTTTCCCTAATTAGAATTTTTGTTCTGACAATTACCTTTAGTTTTGTACTTTCAGTATTTCCCGGGAGAATATCAGCGCAGCAAAATGATATTAATTTCCAGGTGTTTTACGATCAGTTAAATCCTTATGGTCAGTGGGTTGAAGACCCAAATTACGGATATGTATGGATACCAACAGCCGGTCCTGATTTTACTCCATATTTATCCAACGGTTACTGGGTGCTGACTGATTACGGTTGGATGTGGGCATCAGAATATGACTGGGGATGGGCAGCTTTCCATTATGGACGCTGGGATTACAACAGCTTTTATGGTTGGTTTTGGGTTCCGGATAATGAATGGGGTCCTTCATGGGTTACCTGGAGAAGATCGAGTGGTTACTACGGTTGGGCACCGATGAGACCCGGTGTTTCCATAAGCGTAACTTTTGGCAGGAATAATGATGTGCCTTACGATCGTTGGGTATTTGTAAGAGACAGGGATATTGAAAGGCATGACATTGGCCGGAATTATATGGACAGAAAAAACAATAGAAAGTTCATGAATAATTCAATTGTGATTAATAAAACTTACTATGATAGAAAAAGACATACGACATATGTCGCCGGGCCCGGCAGAGAAGATGTTCAAAAAATTACCGGCAGAACAATTAAACCGGTCGCCGTTCGTAAAAAAGATAAACCGGGTCAAAGTTTAAGCAACGACCGGTTACAGATATACATGCCTCAAGTACAAAAGAATAACAACGGACATAAACCGGCACCGTTGGAATTAACAAATTATAAAGATATAAAACGAATATCGAAAAGGGGTACCCAAAAGCTGTCAAAAAATATACAACTGCAGAATAGCAAAGCAGGAAAAGAACAACAACATGTGGCGAATCTTCCAAATAAAGTTAAAAGTGGTGAGAATACTCCTCAACAGAGGAAAACTAATTCCCCAAACTACAACCTTAATAATGTAAAACCACATGCTGTTAATTCGGCAAATAAAATAGATACTAAAGAACATGCATATCAACCGAGAAAGTTAAACCCCTCTCCTTCAAAAAATAGTAAAGATCAAACGCCGGAGTTGCGGAATACAAATCCGCCAAAAGACAAGAGTATGGATAAGCCGACTAAATCAAACAAACCGAATGATGATAAAAAGGAAAATAAAAGACCAAAATGATTACTTGGTATTGAGATTGATGCACGTAATTATCAATGAAAAAGCGGGTTACTTTGTTAATGAATATTGAAAAAGAAAAATATTACTAACTAATAGAAAGGATTTTTATCATGTTATATACTATCGCTGTAATTTTAATAGTATTGTGGTTACTTGGATTTTTCACTTCTTACACCATCGGTGGTGTTATTCACATCCTTTTGGTAATTGCAGTTATAATGATTTTGGTAAGGCTCATAAGCGGGCGGCGCCGCGCACTCTGAACGAATGTAAAGTACAGTTTTTTTGAGAAGTAAACATATTTGAAGACAAAGTTCACATTAAAAATGATCTATAAGGAAATATTGCTATGTTATTTAAACAACTTCGTACTCTTCGATTGCCTGACGTTCTAACTCTTCTTGGTCTACTGTGCGTATCCTTTTCGATTTATTTTTCTTTAAAAGGGCTTTTAATAATTGCATACGTTCTAATCCTCACGCAGTTCCTATTAGATTTTTTTGATGGAAAGTTAGCAAGGGCAATTGGCGGGGGTGCGTTAGGTGTTTACCTTGATAGTTTTACTGATTTTATGGCGGTTTCTGCTTCGGTTGTATTCGGCTGGTTCATTGGAATAAACGGTACTGCCATGTTGATTGCAGGATTCTTAAATGTCGGAGCGGCGTCTATAAGATTAGCTTATTTCACTGCATACAAACAAAAAGGTTTTACCGGAATTCCAACAGTATTAGCTGCATCGGTGGTTTCAACGATTGCCTTAATTGGATATTTATTTGCCCGGGAATATCTCGTGTGGTTCGTAGTTTTTTACTTTATCTCGGCTATAGCAATGATTTCCGATTTTAGATTAAAAAAAATGTTTGCCTAAGATTATGTCGGAACAAAAAAAATCTATTCGCGGATTCAATATACTAGTTGGTGCGGCGGCATTTGTAATTGTTATCGCAGGGATTTATCTCGCTCAATCTGTTGTTGTTTTGTTGCTCATCTCGGCATTCCTTGCCCTACTTGGAACCCCGCCAGTACTTTGGCTGAAGGAAAAACATATACCATCCGGATTTGCGGTTTTAATTGTTATGTCGGGTATGATTATCATTCTCATTTTGATTGGTGCACAAATCGGAACATCCATTAGCAACTTCTCAGATGAACTGCCGTTATTGCAGTCGCGCATTCGTGAACAAGTTCTTGATCTTAGTGTACTTTTAAGAAGTAAAGGTTTTTCAGGCACTCAAAAAATATTATTGGACTATATTAACCCGGAAGCAGTAATGAAACTTACCGCAGGATTACTATCGGGATTGAGTTCGGCTATTTCCGATCTTGTACTTATCCTGCTTACAGTTACTTTTATACTTCTCGAAGCATCCAGCTTTCCCAAAAAACTCCGTGCTATTCTCGGTGATCCTGAACGCGCATTTCCCAGGTTCACAAAGTTTATCGTTGATATGAAACGTTATATGGTTATCAAAACATTAATCAACCTAACCGCCGGTATATTAATCGCAGTATGGATGTACATACTCGGCGTGCAATTTCCGGTTCTTTGGGGTTTCCTCGCTTTTCTACTTCATTACATTCCGAATATAGGCGCAATAATCTCAGCAATTCCGCCAGCACTTTTAGCTTTTGTACAACTCGGAATAGGTGGCGCCCTGCTCGTTGTTGCAGGTAATATTCTTGTTGGATTCGTAATTGGCAACATGATTGAACCACGGCTTATGGGAAGAAAACTTGGACTCTCGACCTTGGTAGTATTTCTTTCAATGATTTTCTGGGGGAGTCTGCTCGGTTTAATGGGTGCGATTCTTTGTATACCGCTTACAATGGCTATGAAGTATGCCTTTGAGAGTAATGAAAAAACATTATGGATTGCCGTTCTTCTTGGTTCGGAAAAGTTTAATAAAATTCCTTCTCCAATAATTAAAAAGAAATAACTATTATGAAAACACCACAGAAAAAAAAAGAATCGTTTAATTGGAAAAATCTATCACCGAGGAAAGTATCCAAGTATATAATTTATTGTATTGGTGCTCTAGTACTTATTTGTGTGCTGATATTTATTTTTTTCCCGGGTCCTTTATTAAATGCATTCTTAAAAGGCAGAGTTATTGAAGGATTTGAAAAAGCTTATCCTGAATACTCGATTGAACTTGGCGATATGAATTACAATATCTGGAAAAATCGTTTAGGGTGCGATTCCATATCACTAAAAGCCAAAGATTCTACAATAGCATATAGTGCTTCTTCATTAGCTGTTAGTGGAATCAGCTGGATAAAAATTCTTTGGCAAAGAGATTTTACAATTAATAATCTTACAGACTCAAAAATAGATGGTCAAAAAATTGTATTTACATTTCACGAATCTCAAAACGAACTTCGATTGGGAAAACTGCATATATCGGCGCCTGATTCTGAAATGACCGTTGATTCAATGAAGTATTATTCATTATTAGACGATGAACAATTCTTCGCGAAAAGTCAATTCAGGCAAACCCGGTATCGTTTTATTATTCCTCAATTAAAAATAGCGGGTATGGATTGTATCGCATTACTTCAAGGAAAAATCTATAGCGCCAAAAAAATTAATATACATAATGTATTCGCTGATATTTTGGTGAATATGGATAAGCCGTACGACAAGGGTTCACCGAATCCTCAGATGCCGAACGAAGCTATATCTTCGATGAAGGAAATAGTTAAGATAGATAGTTTGAATATTATAAACGGACGGTTAAAATATTGTGAAAGGTTTGCTGTTAAAGCAAATCCTGGAATAATTACGTTTGATCATGTCAATGTTTCAATTAGTGGAATTGCTAATCATTCAACCAGTCCCGTTACTACGTTTATTCATGGTGAAGGAATCTTTATGAATTCAGGTACAATGAAAATAAATCTGGAAATTCCACTCTCCTCTAAAGATTTTTCTTTACGATATTCCGGTTCGCTTAGCACTATGGATGTTACCAGACTCAATTCATTCATTGAGGTTGGTGAACATCACCGTATTAAATCAGGAGTAATTCAGTCTGCCGAATATGATATCAGAGTTAATTCGGGAAATGCGAACGGTTCCCTGCGGGTCGTATACAAGGATCTGTCTATAGCCGTTCTCAACAAAGATACCGGAAGTGAAAATGGAATTATCAATAGGATATTTTCTATCTTTGGTAAAATTTTCATTATTCGCGGATCGAACATGCCGGATGAAAAAGGTTTAATGAAGATCGGTGAAACAAAATACACGCGGAATCCGGATGATTATTTTTTCCAGTTTGTGTGGTTTGCGCTTCGCAACGGTATTGCCGATGTAGTTGGATTTCCGCCAAAATAACTTCCTGATAAGCAATAAATTTATGCATTCATTTTTGATAATGAAGAATAAAACTTATTAATAAATCAGCAGATAATTTTCTGTGAGAATACATAGGAAAACTCATCTAAAAGATGTAGTTCCTTTTTCATCCTTACGGACGATTGACCAGGAATAAATATCTTTATATCATAGTTCTGCAATGAAAGGACCAATAAAACAATTAGGAAAACACCACGGAATGTAATTTGTATGCTTAATTGGTTGCTCTTTGCTCATACAGCCCCATAACCCGGCTGTAATATGCAACAGCATTTACAGCTGGGTTAATTAAGAAATAACTAGGATATAAGTAAAAGAGAAATACTAAAACAAACAGCAGTTACACAACCTTTCTTTTACCGTTTCTATCCTAAAAAGGAAAATCATTAAGTCATACAAAAATATTTAATTATGAAACTATATCTACCATGAAAAGCAATTCTATTTACATCATTAAAATATAATACTTTTTTACCATCAACACAGGCGTTTTGAGCGGTTCTTCATCAACTACAGAGAAAACCGATATAAACTCAAATTCATATTTCCCTGTTAATAATAGTATAACATTAGTTTTTAACTCATCATTTGGTGAAAGCACTACTAATTATTCGCAAGACGGTGAATTTATAGTAAGTTCAAGTAAAGCCGATAAATTCAAATATCGACAGACATTGATAATTAAAGAAGACGGCGTTTATGTAAAAGAAACGTATCAATACTTGAAAATTTTTCTGTTTATCAAAAAAGAAGCAACGTTTACTTATGGAAAACCCTTGCTGCGGTTTCCTCTCCCTTTGTTGCCGGGTATGGAGTGGGAATGGGAAGGAGATGAATATTCAGACGGTGATACGAACAAAGTGAAGGTTACCGGGAAAGCTGTTGATAAGGAAGTTGTTATGACAAAAGCCGGAAAATTTGAAGCAATAAAATTAGAATCTGTTGTCGAAGGTTCCGGTAACTCAAAGAATAGAGTAACCGAATGGTTTGTAGAAGGTATTGGCTTAATCAAAGCCAAAATAATAATTGAAGGCGGCGGTGTGATGGGATTTCTGAGGGACATTCTCGGCTATGGAACTATCGAATTTGAATTAACAGAAATAAGAAGACAGTAACAGAAAAATTATCATTGACACAAAAATTTAAAAGTAAGTAATTACATAATTTGGAATTGCGGCAAAAGGAAAAATTTGTTATCTGCAAATAGTTCTCAACCAGAACAAGTTTCAAATTAACTCACCTTAAAGATGTAGTTCCTTTTTCATCCCTTCGCTCGATTGTATTCTACTTCATGAAAACATATCTTTTATCAACAAGCAAAGATCAAATAGATGAATTACTTGTAAAATTTATTTAATAGGAGAACCGTCGTGAAAAAGCTCAACGCAATATTCTTAGTTGTAATTTTTGCAGTATCACTTTTTATTTGCAGCTGCAGTGCAAGCGCAGGAATTTCGGTAGGTAAACAGCAAAATGTAAAAACTGTTAACGTGCAAAAGTAAAAAATCATCAAAAATGATGATTTATTTGTGACGAATTGGATTCAATTTGCTTAGACAAAACTAAAATCGTTTCACAAAGAGGAAAATTATATTCGTAGATATTCCGGTTATTTGAAAAACAGTAAAACAACAGAAGGAAAATTTAGATGTCTAATCTTGCAATTTATTTAATAGGTACCCTGCTTGTTGCCGGGGGATTAGGTTGGGCAGCTTTTAGATTGGGTGTTTCGCCTATTTGGATTGGTATTGGCGTAATTATCATAGCTGGCTTGGGAATTATGGGAGCTGTCTCCAAAACCCGCCAGAAAGAAAAATCAGGTACAGACAATTGAAAAATAAAAGTGTCATGCGTATATGTTATAAAGCTTGTCCGATGGGAATGTTAATGTTATTGACCATATTCTTTTCTATTTCAATTCATGCCCAAGCATTACCGGTATTGGAAGGTGTTTCAGTGAATATGATGTACGCTTATTCTCATAATATTCATATTAATTATGAAAAGATCGGTTATGGTGAAAAGAAGATAATACTTTTGCACGGATTCGGCGAATCGCTGCACACCTGGGACGATATAAAAGAATTATTTCCGAAAAATGAATTCACACTCTACCTTATTGATCTGAAAGGATTTGGTAATTCTTCCAAACCTGAGGACGGTAAATATACAATCCAGGAACAATCAAAAATTGTTGAACAATTTATCGAGGATATCAATACTGATTCCTTGTATCTCGTCGGTCATTCATATGGAGGCGCGGTTGCACTGATCACTCAAATATCGTTGCTTAATGATAAAAGTAATACAAGGATTAGAAAATTGATTTTGATAGATTGCCTTGCCTATAATCAGGATATGCCGGTTTTTATGGAATATTTGAGAACATCGCTTTTAAACAATTTAACATTCTTATTGCCAAATAAATTTAGGGCAAAGTATATTTTAAATGAAATTTTTTACGATAAAAGCGCGATAAATGAAAAACTAATTGATTAATTTATGGAAAAACGCACAACGTCTTTTGAATTCTGATTTCAAAG
>CAZRIQ010000033.1:10395-12605 GCA_964600175.1 uncultured Melioribacter sp.
GGTATGCGGCTTTTTATGACAAGGACGGTATCGATTACACTTTTATTACATCTGCCAGACAGATTGATCCAAATGGATACGAAAAAATAATTGATAATTATAAAAATATTCCGACATTATGCTTGATTATATGGGGCAAAAATGACCAAGTATTACCGTTGGATAACGGCATCAGACTTAGTAATGAATTGCCTAATGCAAGTTTGGAAATAATAGACGAATGCGGACATGTTCCGCAGGAAGAAAAACCCGATGCAACCTTCGAAATAATATATGCCTTTATTAAAGGACAATGAATGGAACTATTAATCAATCCAATCAAAACAAATTCCATATTTATTTATTGTCCTTCAATTATAAATTATAATATCTACCGGGAGGGAAATATATGATTCATCTTTATGAGAGAGGAAAATTAATTGGAGCTATTCAAAAATTTGAGTTTTTTCAAGGGCACGATGAAGTGATTGACATCCCAACGTTTGGAGGTAAGCATTATGTCCAGGGGCGGAGAGAACCGGATGTCGTTACTTTTCAGTTACCATTTTTTCATAATACTGCAGGTATCCATGAGTTGGTAGATGAAGAAGGTAATGTAATGGAAATTACTTTTGTAAATATATCTTTGTCAAACAACACTTCGTTTGTGAAAGCGTATGTTGAATCAATAAGAAAGACATAGCAATAAAACATTATTCTAAATTTATCTGCATTTAATACTTCTTCTCCATCTAGCCTAAAAGATGTAGTTCCTTTTTCATCCTTTCGCTCGATAGTATTTAGTTGTTATCCCCCTTACCTTATAATGAATTCAAAAAGAGACTTTCTGTTCTTGAATAACAGGAATTGAAACTTATGTTACATTAAAACTTAAAAGGAGGATTCAATGAAACTTATGAACGTGGCCATTTTTGCAGGAAGTGTTTTCTTCGTTGCATTAATTGCTGGTTGCGGAACCAGCCAGATGGTCAACAAAGAGGCATCCACATCAGCGATCCGCGCTGCTGAAGAAGCCGGAGCGTCCGATGTACCCAGTGCGTCACTGTATTTGCAACTAGCAAAGGAGGAACTGGAAAATGCCAAGGTTCTTGCGGCAGACGGCGATAAGGAACAAGCCGAGTCAATGCTCTTGCGCGCCCAAGCCGATGGAGAATTGGCAGTTGCTCTCTCTCGCGGTGATGCGGACAAGACCGAAGCTACGATGGCATTAGAGCGAGTAAATAAACTTCGGCAAGACAATCAATTACCTAAAGAAAGGAAGTGACCTATGAAACTAATTAGATATTTTATCATCATCGCAAGTATCGGAATAATAGCCGGTTGTGCTAGTGTGCCTCCTCTAGAACTCGTCAATGCGCGTCAAGCTTACCGGCAAGCAAGTATGGGAAAAGCGGCGCAATTAGTTCCTGCAGAATTACATAAAGCACAAGAAGCGCTAAACAGTGCTGAGAAATCATTCCAGGACGATCCTAAATCTTTCCAAACCCGTGATCTTGCATATGTAGCGGATCGCAAAGCTAAGATGGCTGAAGCCCTTGCATTAACTGCTGCTGAAAATGCAACCACTGCCAAGGCAAACAAGGATTTCCAGACAATCCAAACAGAGATTTTAAAGAACACAAAAGAAAATCTGGATGCTGCGGAGAGTAGCGCTAAAGTTAAAGCAGAGCAGCTTGCTGCAGAAAAAAAAGCTCGTCTTGATGCAGAAAATAGAGCGGCTAAAGCACAGGCAGATCTTATTAAACTCGCAGCAGTTAAAGAAGAAGAACGCGGTTTAGTAATTACACTTTCAGGTAGTGTCCTCTTTGCTTCGAACAAATCGGAACTGCTGCCTTCTGCCCAGAATAAATTGAACCAGGTTGCAGATGCACTCCTTGAGACTAAAGAAAGGAGTCTTACCGTTGAGGGTCATACAGATTCTCAAGGTTCACAGGATCACAATCAGGTATTATCGCAGCAGCGTGCAGATGCAGTACGTTCATATCTTATCTCGCGAGGTTATCCGGGTGATCTAATTAAAGCCCAGGGAATTGGCGAGAACAGACCGGTTGCAGATAATTCCAACGCTGAAGGTCGTGCAAACAATCGTCGAGTAGAAATCATCGTCGATCATGCAGTGAAATAATAACAAAGTATTAATGGAAAATTGTGGAAAATGAGACCCGGATACGATCCGGGTCTTTTTTTATTAGGCAATTAATTTTCTTCGA
>CAZRIQ010000034.1:0-9706 GCA_964600175.1 uncultured Melioribacter sp.
GTTGCCGTATTTATCACGAACACTATCTTCACCAATTCTATTTATTGCATCTGCAAAATCAAGGTAAACAGCTTTGCCGCCGTTAACGCCTTTGCCTTCGTCGCAAACATATTTCGCACTTCGTGATGAAATGTCTCTCGGCGCCAGGTTACCGAACGAAGGATATCTTCTTTCGAGGTAATAATCTCTTTCATTTTCGGGAATTTGATCCGGCGGTCGATGATCACCGGGTTTTGCCGGAACCCAAATTCGTCCGTCGTTTCTTAAACTCTCGCTCATCAATACAAGTTTGGATTGTCCTTCTCCGTGCACCGGCAAACATGTAGGATGTATTTGAGTGTAACACGGATTTGCAAAAACCGCGCCTTTTTTGTGTGCACGCCAAATTGCAGTTGTATTACAATTCATAGCATTAGTTGAAAGGAAGAATACATTTGAATAGCCTCCGGTTGCAAGTATCACTGCCTGTGCGGAAAAACTTTCAACCTTTCCCGTCACCAAATCGCGGACAGTAATTCCGACTGCCCTTCCGTTTGAGATTACCAGGTCCAACATTTCTTTCCGGTGGTAAACTTTAACATTGCCGCCTTTAATCTGCCTGTTAAGCGAACTGTAAGCGCCGAGTAATAACTGCTGTCCGGTTTCACCGCGTGCGTAAAATGTTCTTGAAACCTGCGCACCGCCGAATGAACGGTTAGCCAATGTACCGCCATATTCTCTTGCGAACGGAACACCCTGCGCAACACATTGATCGATAATGTTGTTACTTACTTCGGCTAATCTGTAAACGTTTGCTTCGCGGGATCTGAAATCGCCACCTTTCACTGTATCATAAAATAATCTATAAATGGAATCGCCGTCATTTTGATAATTCTTTGCTGCATTGATTCCGCCTTGAGCAGCAATCGAGTGAGCACGCCGGCTCGAATCGTGATACGTGAAAGCTTTTACTTTATAACCAAGTTCTCCCAGAGTTGCGGCTGCCGAAGCGCCTGCCAAACCGGTGCCGACAACAATAATATCAAACTTTCTTTTGTTTGCGGGATTAACCAGTTTCATATGAAATTTATGGTTAGTCCACTTTTCGGAAATGTTTCCTTCCGGTACTTTCGAATCGAGCTTTATCATAAGTTACCTCCGTAAAAAAATAAAAAGTAAATCGGGATAGAGGCAAACCCAATTGTTATTGTTAAAGAATATATAGTTCCGAATGCCTTAATAAACGGAAAATATTTTTTGTTATTCCATCCGAAAGTTTGAAATGCACTTTGAAACCCGTGATTCAGATGCAACCCCAGTAAACCCACGGCAATTACATAAAAGATAGAATAATAGGGGTTTTGGAAAATCTCCGCGGTAAATTGAAAATAGTGATGTAGATCGGTCATCGGGTCACCAAAATTAAATGCGAACCAAAATGTTCTCAAATGAATTACAAGAAATATGAAAACTATACTTCCCGTAATAAACGTTGTCCGCGAATAAAGATCGCTGTTCGCACGCGATGCATTGATCTTATACTTTACCGGTCTCGCTTTTTTGTTCTGCCACCATAAATAAAAACCATCGAAAATATGGTAAATGAAAATGACGGCAAGTATAACCTCAATTACGCGGACTAAGGGTTTAATCGAATCCAAACTTTTTACAACCGTATCGAATAAATCGGGTCCGCCGTAGAGTGTCAGGTTGTTGATCAGGTGAATTATCAGAAACAACAATAAACAGACGCCGGTTACAGCCATCATAAACTTTTTACCAATAGATGAACTTAAGCTCCTAAGAAGCCATCCCATTAAAATCCTCCTGAATTAGATATATTATTGTGAATTGCGGTTGGAAGAAAATTTCTTGATTTGCCTTTTAATCGTTGAAATGAATTCAAAACTAAGACCACAAGTACGTTACGATTGTTAATTATACAACGGTTAAAATACGGCTATTAGTTTTTATTTTCAAAAAATTATAGCAAGTAATTAAAACGAACTTGATAAAAATTATTATTGCTTGACAGGACTACAAATAGTATTTTCCAACTGTTCTTTCAAATATTGTTATACGGTGTCTGTACTTAGACTCAATAGGGAAACCGGTGCGCCATCATAGATGGTTATTCCGGTGCTGCCCCGCAACTGTAAAAGACGCCAAAGATCAACAGTAGCCACTGGGAAAAGAATGCAGAACGTAGAATTTAGAATGCAGAATTAAATTCTACACTCATCACTCTGAATTCTGCATTCAATTCCGGGAAGGCGTTGATCGTTGTCTTAAGCCAGGAGACCTGCCGTATAATACCAAATTAATTAATCAATGAGCTAAGAACGGCTCGTAAACCTTCGCGGGATGAGGTTTTGGTTAACGGACAAAAATTCCAATTTCGTTACAACCTGTTTGATTCATACCGATCGGCATGTAATCACAAACAATTTCAACCCACGAAGTTACACCTTAAAACTTTTTAGGAGTAACTTCTATGAAAAATCTATCTGCTTTTTTACTGTTGTTTTTATTTCTAACGGGAGTTTCATTCCCTCAATCCGACACTATTAGTACAACACTTTCGGAAATCGTCGTAACGGCAAACAGAACCGAAACTCCATATTATACTTTAGCAAGTTCGGTTTCGGTCTTAACTTCGCAGGAACTGCAAAGTAAACAGATTAACACAGTCGAAGACGCCTTGCGTGAATTGCCGGGAGTTACTGTTGTTGATCAAGGCGGACCGGGTAAAATTGCCAGTGTCTATATCCGGGGCGCCAATCCAAATCACACGCTCGTTTTAATTGACGGCACAGAGTTGAATGATCCTTCGTCAATAAACAATGCATTTGACTTTTCCTTTCTCAACACAAATGACATTGACAAAATTGAAGTTGTCAGAGGTCCCCAAAGTACACTTTACGGCTCGGATGCTGTTGCGGGTGTAATTAACATTATAACAAAGTTCGGCGGCGCAGGAAACAATTTTTCATTCTACGGTGAAAGCGGTTCAAACAGCTATTATAGGGGAAACTTATCGGCAAATGGCAGCTACAATATTTTAAACTACTTCGTTTCCCTTTCGCGGAACAGTACAAAAGGTATTTCGGCAGCAGATTCCAAATTCGGCAACACGGAAAGAGACGGTTACTCAAATAATTCTTTCACGGGAAAACTTTCAGTACATCCATCCAACAATTTTGACATCGGTTTCCTTTATAAGTATACTAAAGCCAAAACCGATCTCGATCAAAATGAAAAGTTAGGCGACGACCCGAATTTCACTTACGATATTGAAGAACAGATCTTCTCCTCAAGCGGTCACCTCAATCTTTTTAATGATAAGTGGAATCAATCGCTAACGGCTTCGCTTGTGAAAAGGTTTTCAAAAGCAATCGATCTTCCCGATCAAATAAGACCAACCACATCAAGCGACAGCTATGCGGATGCTGAGCGGTTCAAAATTGATTGGCAAAATAACTTGAGGTTTGTCA
Organism: uncultured Melioribacter sp.; assembly: GCA_964600175.1. GTDB lineage: Bacteria > Bacteroidota > Ignavibacteria > Ignavibacteriales > Melioribacteraceae > Pyranulibacter. The sequence goes on from CAZRIQ010000034.1 coordinate 3,474, forward strand.
ACAATAATCTTTTCACATTCGGCATTGAAACTGAAAAAGAGAAAGCGTTTACGAGTTTCGTTTCGAACAGCAGCTACGGACCTTACGAAAATGTATTTCCTATGCAAAACATCGGAACAACCGGGCTTTACGCACAGGATCAAATAAACTTCTCAAACAAGTTTTTTACCTCGCTCGGTATTAGGTATGACAACAATCAAAAGTTCGGTAGTGTTACAACCTTTAGAATTGCACAGGCTTATTATATAAACCGGACAAGCACCAAACTGAAAGCCACATACGGAACCGGATTCAAAGCGCCTTCGCTATTTTACTTGTTCGATCCTGCTTTCGGGAATCCCGATCTGAAGCCGGAAAAAAGCAAAGGGTGGGATCTCGGTGTTGAACAATTTTTTAATAACGGAAAAATCCAGTTGGGAATCACTTACTTCAATTTGCAATTAACCGATATGTTTGGATTCGGTCCCGACTTCAAGGAAATCAACATTGCCAAGGCAAGTTCGGAAGGTGTGGAATTTAACTTTACGTCCAATAATTTCAACAACTTCAATTGGTCGTTGAACTATACATATACAAACGCCAAAGATAAATATGCAGGCAGCGAAGATTACAATAAACCTTTAATCCGGCGCCCGCTGCACCAGGCATTCCTGAATCTTGGTTATAAAATTGCCAAGAATTATAATGTTGGTATGCAGATCAAGTACGTCGGCGAAAGTGAGGATAAGGATTTCAACACTTACCCGACACAAAGAGTAAAACTGGACGCCCACACACTTGTCAACTTATATGCGTCAATAAAAATCTTTAGCAACATTGAACTTTCCGGCAAAATTGAAAATCTTTTTGATACTCAGTATGAGGAGATACTTTATTACGGAACGCTGGGAAGATCGTTCTATTTGGGGATGGGAATCACCTTATAGTATAGAGTATTGAGTATGAAGCAGAGAGATAAAGTTCTTTTAAAGACTGTGCGGACTTACAAACCGCACAGTTTTAATTAATGTGCAAGATCAATATTGTATGAAAAGGTTTTTGCTGTTGGGAAAAGACACGTTTGATCGTTGCACGGCTGGTAAAGAAGTTTTCCTTCCAGCTTTACTTTCTTCTCTTTGATTTTGTTTTTCAACTTAAGGCTTACCTTGATTGTGACCTTGCCTTCATACAATGACAAATCGGAATCCGAAAATTTTAATTTGACTAGCACAGGTGCAGGATATACAACTTGAACCACACTGAATTTCGATGAATCCGACAATGAAATTGAAGTCGGCGTAAGATATTCATCCAATGGTTCGTTGGAATTTATATGCCAGCCTTCTTTTATAGAAAGCTCAAAGTCGACCGTAATTAAACTTTTATTCTTATTAGGTTTTTCATCCTTGTAAATCTTCATTTGAACTACATCTGACAGATTGATCTGTTGTCCAAACATAACAGATGCAATTAGGGTAATAAGTACAGCTAAAACAATCTTTTTATTCATGCATTATCATCCATATTTATCTGAAGTAACAATTATTACATCCTGTTCTGAACATCAAAATACGCCGCTTGGTAAACTTCTTTAGTAGAATTATTCTGAACCCAAACCACAACAGCCAAATCATTTCTATCAAGTGTATCCGGTCTCTCTCTCCAGCCGGTGAATTGTAGATTTGGATTCCATGCCGCGGGATATTTATCCGGTTGATCCAAATATGATTTTATCCCTTTCTCGACTTCACCAACATTTATAGATTTATCAACATTCAAAGCACCATTATCAATTTTTAATTCCGATCCTATGGCTCCGTCTACGAGATGTCTCACAACAAAAATATGTTTGCTAATTCCGTTACCACCGGTATAGCCAATCACCTTCTCTACCAGCGCTATGTGAAGTGAAAGATTGTCTTCAGGTTTAGCACCTTTTGACGGAGTAATTTTCACGGCAACATTGATATTGTCATTAGTTAGTTTCGCCGATCCGTCAATTTTAAGTTCCGGTTTTTTCATCAAACCTTTTTGAATGAGATCATCAAAAACATAGAAACGATTTTTTGTCAGGAATGAGGGACCTCCGCCGGTTATTTTTTCCTTTCCCTCGAAGAAAACTGTTGGCGTACCGAAATTGCCGCCATAGTATCTGTATCTATCATAAGTATCGGGATTAGTTATTGGATCGGGTCCCGGTATATGAACATGATATTCGAGAATAACCAAATCATTACGCGGATAATATTTTGACAATTCATCGAAAGCTTGATCTGCAGCTACACACGGCGGACATTCGGCGCCGGTAAACAGTTCTGCCAAAACAACTTTCCCAGTCGATTTCTTTGCAGGTTTATATGTTCCGGGATCGAAGCTTTCCATTTCTTTTTTCATCGTTTCAATTTTTTGGTCAAGCTTGTTTTCATCTATTCCCATTTTGCTAAACAAGCCTTTTGAAGCTTCAACAACCGGCGGAAATTTGTATGCTACCAATCCTGAAATGTAAGCTTCAGCTGCAAGATCGTTTTGTTTGTTCTTCTCATATGCTTCTCCGAGAGAAACCCAAAAATTACTATCCCAAGCTGTTGCAAATTTTTCTAGCGGGGCAAGCAAACTAATTGAAGATTTATACTTTCCTTCCGCTATATATACCACTGCGAGATTAACTTTTAGTTTAAGCAAATCCTCAATCGAGCCCATCTTATCGAATGAATCAACCGCGCCCTTTGCCCACTTTTCTGCCTGGTCAAGATTGACGCCGGTCTTTGCAAGAAACATAGCAGCAAACGCTTCGCTCTTTTGCTTGTCTTCTTTCCCGGCTGAATCCATGTATTCTTTTATCACTTCATCAACAACTTGCTTCTTTAATTTCTGCTTTTCCTTTTCAGAGCCTTCGCTCTTGCCGATCCACTCATCAAAAAGCTTATAGGATTCGCCGGCTATGTCAACATTATCCGGATCGATCCCTTCGTATAAACATCCCTTTGCCACCGTATTTAGTGCATCTTGAACTTCTCCATTAGCATATTGATACTTGGCAAGTGCGACAAGGTACGAAGTTTTTGTCTCGTTCCCCTTAATAGCCTCTGCTTCAATTGCCAGGGCATCTTTCGCATTACCGAGTTTATATTCAACAAGCGCCTGCGTATCGAGGTACATACTTAACCGTGCTGGATTATTATTGCGGGCAGCTTTCACCGCTTGGTCTGCATATACTTTTGCCGAATCCAACCCGATACCGCTCTTAGCCATCTGCCAAGCCGCTTCATTGTAAACAGCCATCCTGGCTTCGGGAGGATACGCGTTTACATAACGGGAAGCATAGACTAATGCCGAATCGGCATTACCGGAATCCAAATAAATAGTAAAGATCGTATAAACAGCTCTCCCGAGATAAGGACTGTTGGAAAAATCAACGGTGAACTTTTTTAACTCGGTAAGTTGCTCGGAAGCATCTTTTAAGGCAAAGATTCTCCTCAATTCAATAACATCTTTACCCTGGGCAAATGAAAAATTCTGAACTAACAGAAGAATTACTGCGGTTAAAATAAAATATATCTTTGGGTATTTCATCGAGTGACCCCCGTTTGAATTATTTTGAAATGATCGACCGACTTACTTTTTGTAATGGACCCGTCAGGTTTTTCGACATGCAGATAAGTATACAAGAGTCGACAAAATTTATTAATAAACTTCACGATATCAACTTCTCTTCGAAAACGAATTTGTTTTATCCTTATCGTGAAAATAGGAAAAACCCGGCTTCTTTAAAAACCAAAGATTTCTTCAATTAAAGATTGTTCCTCTCGGACATTTATTTCTTTGTTACCTCAAGAATCCAATCGCCAATAATTTTGAGTGCGTCGGGAGAAAACGTTTCTTCAATTTTGCCGTACTCGCTCGGGCTACCGGTTTTTGAATCCTGGAACAAATGATTTAAACCCGGTAATTCTTTTACTTCAAAATTTTTGTTGCCGGCAGCTTTCAAAGCTTTACTTATCTCGGCAAGGTCTTCTTTTGGCGGCACTTGCAAATCATTGCTTCCATCCAATGCCAATACCGGTATTGTAATAGATTCAAGAACAGGACGCGGATCATATTTCAAGAAAAACCTGAACCACGGGTTTATCAAAGTTTTAATAACCTGGTCCCTTCCTTCTTCAGTATACTGTGGCTTATTTCTTTCTTCTTCCGGCAGTGAATTAACATATTCATCAAATGCAGCCTCTAGTTTTTTTACTGCTTTTGCCGAATCGGGTTCATTGTCAATCACATTATACAGTTTTTCATTCAGCTTATGATTTTCTTCAATTGTTTTTTCATCCATTCCTTCAGCTTTATAAATCAACTCCTGCTGCATTAATAAAATATCTTTACCCGGTAAGCCGGGACCGGCAAGCAAAACAATAAAAGCAACATCGCTTGAATTTGAAGCCGCCATCGGTGCAATAATTCCACCTTCGCTATGACCAATTATTCCTATTTCTTTGGGATTGACTTCTTTTCTTGTCTTCAAATATTCAACGGCAGAAATTGCATCTTGTGCAAAATCTACTGTCGTTGCAGCGGCAAAATTTCCCTTTGATTTTCCAACTCCTCTATCATCAAATCGTAAAACAGCAATTCCATTACGGGTCAGGTAATCTGAAATTACCAAGAACGGTTTGTGATTGAATATAGTTTCATCTCTATCTTGAGCACCGGAACCTGTAATCAACACAACTGCAGGGAAAGGTCCGCCGGTTTTCGGAAATGTAAAACTCCCGGCTAAAGTAATTCCGGCTTCCTTATTTTCAAAACTTACGTCTTCGTCGTTATACGGATACGGTTTCTCAGGGCGCTGGGGTCTCTTCAGCTTTTCAATTTTGTCAACTTGGTGGAGGTTTAATTCCGATTCAAATGCACCTTGTTTCCATATACCCTCAATGAGGCTGCTGTCTTTAACTACTTTTCCCGAATAAGATCCGGTAACGGCAGGCACGTTAAACTTCATACTATCGTCATTCATAACAAAATCAGCTGTTTTGAGATCATACACTCCCTGATCGGGACTATCCAGCAATGCATTTAACGTTCCGTCTTTCTCTTTGAATATTTTCAAATTTACCGTTAACTTCGTCGGCATATCGGTTAAATTACCCTGCCAATAACTGATGAAATTTTTTTCTTCTTCAGCTATAGCTTGTCCTGGTTTTGCCAGATTCAGCAGAAGCGTTTTTGGACCCTGGCTCCAAGTGCCTTTAATAATTCCGTCGGAATCCAATTCGCCATCATACTTACCCATAATCTGAGCAATGCCGATTGTAATTTTATTTCCGACAATATCTACATTATCAGCTTTTATACCGAAAGCATTCTGATCCGGACTATCGAGCTTGGCGATATAAACCCCGTTTTGATCTTCGATGTGAAATACTATACGCAAAATCATACTCCCGGCATCAAGCCTTCCCTCCCAATCGCCAAGAAACTTACTTGAGTCCTGTGCAAATAAATTAAACGAGATAGAGAAAAGAACCAAACCAACGAACGTTGAACACCATAACGATTTAACGACAGATTTCATTTTAATTTCTCCGAATATTCGATTTAATAAAATTAATTACGGAAGACGATTCAGAATCCAGTCTTCTTTCTGTTTCTGTGCTTCCTCAATAGATTTAAATTTATATATTCCATGCGGAAATTTTTTTGTAAAAATCTTCCCAAAAGTTTCATAAAAACCGGAAAGCATCTCGTAATATTTTTCGTCGGGGTTCCTCACGAGAAGAGCATCTTTTGCTTCTTGGTATGTTTTATACTTATGTACTGCCATTTTCTTTTAACTTTTTAAGATAGTAAATATCTTCTTTATCAATATTCCTTGGAGTATTCTCTTTCAATTTTATAAGAGAATCAATATCGGCTATTTTTATTTTTACCTTCTCTATTTCTATTTCGTGAAATTTTATATTATAATAGTCGTACAATTCACCTAACCGAACCAAAATATCAATTGCATATCCTTCTGGCGTTCCATACCTAGTAACATTATAATTCTCTTGATCTATTAACTTAATATCTTCGATAGAGTCATCATCAAACACTCCTTTCAATGCGGCTCTGAGTTTATTAAAATTTTCTTCTTCGGGTTTCACAAAAATGTCAATATCGTTTGTAGCACGTGGTATTCCATATAATGCTACAGCATATCCGCCGATTAAAATATATTCTACTTTATATCCCTCACCTTTTTAATTCATACTCCCCCAAAA